>JARLIV010000219.1 GCA_031291555.1 Methylovirgula sp.
ACCGCCGAGCGGATCAGCACGATCGGGACAATGCCGAAACCATAGGCGGTGAGCACAGCGGCGGCGGCCAGTGCATCCTGCTCGTTGAACGCGCCATGCATGAAAACGCCGCGCATGATGATCTCGGGGATCATGATGAAGGCGACGAAACACGGCGCGGCGATTGCGGCCGAGAGCGCCATCGTCCGGTTCTGCGCATAATAGGCGCCGGATTCATCGCCGCCCGCGAGACGCCGGCTCATCTCTGGCAGCAGAACGGTGCCTGCGGCAATGCCGACGACGCCGATCGGCAATTGATAGATGCGGTCGGCATAATAGATCGAGGAGACGCCGCCGGTCGGCAGCATCGAGCCGATGATCGTATCGGCGAAAAGCGCGAGCTGCACGCCGGCCGCGCCGATCACCGCCGGGCCGAGCACGACGAAGAAATGTTTGACGTCTTCGTTCCAGACATCCCGCACCAGACGCTCGTGCAGGCCGATGCGATGCAGCGCCCAAAACGTCACGAGAAATTGCGCGACGCCGGAAACCGTCACGCCGGCCGCCGCGGCAATGCCCGCGCTCGGAAACAGAAAGGCGACGGCCAGGAAAAGGATCATCACCACGTTGAGCAGCACTGGCGCGAAGGCGGCGGCATTGAAATGCTCCAGCGCGTTCAACGTGCCCGATTGCAGGGTGACGAGCGTGATGAAGAGGAGGTACGGAAAGGTGATTCGCGTCAGCGTGATCGCCAGCGCGAATTTCTGCGGATCGGCGCGAAAGCCCGGCGCGAGCAGATCGATGAGCTGCGGCATGAACAGAAATGCCAGCACGAGCAGCACGATCTGCGAGCCGAGCAGGAGCGTGAAAATCTGGCTGGCGAAATGCCGCCCGGCCTCCGGGCCGTGCTTGGCCAGTATCTGCGAATAGCAAGGCACATAGGCGGCATTGAAAGCGCCTTCGCCGAAAATGGCGCGAAAATGGTTCGGCAGCCGGAAGGCGACGACAAAGGCATCGGCATTGAGGCCCGCGCCAAGCACGGCAGCGAGCATCACGTCGCGGATGAATCCCGTCACGCGCGACAGAAGCGTCAGCATCGCGACGGAGAAAAGGTTTTTATACATTCAGCCGTCCGCCCGCAGCGGGATGCGAAAAAGTGTGAGCGGTTTTTCGCACAAATCCCGCTCTACATTTTTGGAATCGATGCGAATCGCGCGGGACCACGATCTTTTCATTTCGCCGCCAAGTCAAAAACCCCGGGGGCCCTCAGACAGGCACGCCCGAAACAAAAGGCCGGCCAGGCTCTTAGATAAGCCCCTGACCGACCTTTTATCGCCGCAATTGAGCGTCGCAATGGTGCAGCTTGGAAGTGGGCGGCGGTTACGCCGCGCCCGCTTCGAAGCGCTCGGCCACATATTCCCAATTGACGAGATGATCGACGACAGCCTGCAGATAGTCGAGACGGCGGTTACGATAGTCGATGTAATAGGAATGTTCCCACACATCGATCCCGAGAATCGGAATCGCGCCGTGGATCAGCGGATTTTCACCATTCGGGGTCTTCAAGACTTCGATCTTGCCGTCTTTCAGCACGAACCAAGTCCAGCCGGAGCCGAATTGGGTGACGCCGCCCTGGATGAGTTGCTTCTTCGCCTCGTCGACGGAGCCGAAGGATTCGACAAGCGCCCGTTCGAGTTTGCCGGGGATCGCGCCGCCGCCGTTGGGCTTCAGCCATTGCCAGAAGTGGGTGTGGTTATAGGCCTGGGCCGCATTGTTGAAGAGCGCCGGGTTCTTGCCATGCGATTCCCTGATGATTTCGGCCAAGGGTTTGTCGGCGAGCGGACTATCCTTCAGCAAATTGTTGGCCGTGTCGACATAGGCCTTGTGGTGCTTGTCGTGATGATATTCGAGGGTTTCGCGCGACATATAGGGCTGCAGCGCGTCATAGGCATAAGGCAGGGGAGGAAGCGTGAGAGCCATATCTACTCCTTATCGGCTTTCAGATAGAATAGTTTGCGCGCAGCCGCAGGTGCCCGTCGTGGAGAGCAATCGCGGCCGCCCGTGTCACGTAGGAAGGCAAAACGGCGCGGCAACCTTATACTTGGCAACGTCGAGGTCAGGAAGCATCGGCGGCGTTCAGTTGCGCGTTATCTATAGCACAACGCCCGCGAGGCAATATAATCGGGCATGCTGGCGGATCGTGCCCCAATCGGCATCAACAAGCGCAAAGGAATAAGCCATGAAATATGCGCTCCTCGTCCTCGGCATCCTGCTGGTCGTTACCGGCGGCTACTTCCTTTTTACCGGCTCGAACATCGTCGAGTCCGAGCGCGGATGGTCGAGCGTCATCGCCGGCACGACCGCCTTGACGGGCGGGATCATCACGCTCGCGCTTGCGGGCGTGGTCAAAGGCCTTGAGGATCTGAAGCAGCTTTTAGCGAGCGCCGCCCTGCAGCCCGAGACCGCGATTGCGCTCGCGACGGAAGCGCCCGCGGCGACGATGGAAGCGGCCATGGAAATGCTGATCGCGCCCAATCTCGGCCCCGCACCCGCGGGCGCGGAACCCGCGCCGCCGTCCGAAGCCGAGGTTCCGGTCCCGGTACAGGAAAGCCCGGCCACGGCCCCCGATGTTGTCCCGAGCCCTTTGAGCAAGGAGCGGACGCGTTTCGCTCCGAAGTTCGCCCCGCGATCCACCCCCGCCGAACCTACCCCGGCCATCGCCGAGCTACGCCGCCGCGTTGCCGAAGACTTGGTCCTCGATTGGCCGAGCCTAAAGCTGCCGCCGCTCTCGCCCACGCGCGGGCAGCCGCCGGTCACTGAAGAACCGATCGAGGAACCGGCCGAGTTCGACAGGCTGCCGCCGCTTCATTTCGATGATCTCGGCGAGGACTATACGCAAACCGGCCCGGAGAGTGCCGCCGAGGAATTCGCAACGGAGGAAGCGTACGAAACCGAGCCTCTGCCCTCGCCCCTCCCCGAGGCGCCGGCCGTCGCATCGCTAGAACCGGCCGAACCGCCGCCTGCGACGGCGGAGCCGAAAGCGATCGGACGCTATGAAGCGGCCGGGACTCTTTATGTGATGTTCTCGGATGGGTCGATCGAGGCGCAATCTCCGCAGGGCACCCGCCGCTTCAAGTCAATGGCGGATCTCAAAGCGTCTTTCCAGTCCTAGACTTAGGCGCCGTTCGCAATATTGCGACACGACAGTCTAGTCGCAGCTCGACTCGCGGACGCCAAAGTTTTCTGTGAAAGCCTCGAACTCTAAGACTGCCACTACTTGCGTAGTGCAAGCTTTCATCTTATGAAAAAAGTCAATAGGCGACAGATCAGCCAAAATCGGTCGCTATTCTAGTGTTTGTCTAACGATTTGCGTTCAGCAGAATTGGTAGTCATCGCCGCTTCCTAGTGTTTGCGGCAAATTTACAAAAAAGGCTGAAAATGAGCGAGACTTCAGGATCCGGCAATTACATCGAATTGGCAGCCGAAATCGTTTCGGCCTATGTGAGCAACAATTCTGTTCCTGCAAGTGATCTTCCGGGTCTGATCCACGACGTCCATTCAGCCCTTCTGCGGGTCACCGCTGGCAATCCGGTCGCCGTGGTCGAAGCGCCGAAACCGGCCGTCCCGGCCAAGAAGTCGATCACCAACGAATTCATCATTTGTCTGGAAGACGGCAGGAAGTTCAAGTCGCTGAAGCGCCACCTGCGGACCCAGTATAATATGTCACCTGACGAATATCGCGAGAAATGGGGCCTGCCGGCGGACTATCCCATGGTCGCACCGAATTACGCCAAGGCGCGTTCCAACCTCGCCAAGCAAATGGGGCTTGGCCAGCAGCGCCGGCGCAAGCGCTAAGCATTTTCCGTTTGCCTTAGCTTACGGCCTCGGCCGCCGCGCGACGGGCGTCGCGGGTGATGCGCTCGACCATCGAGCGCGTACCGTTGGTGCGCTGGCGCGTCAAATGCGCGGAAAGGCCGAGCCGATCGAATAGAGCCGCGGCATCGGCCTTGAGGATCTCGGACGGCGTCTTGCCCGAATAAAGCGCCAGGATCAGCGCGACGAGGCCGCGCACGATATGCGCGTCACTGTCGGCGCGAAAGGTCAAGACGGGTTCGCCCGGCCCCGTCCGGTCAATTGTGGTCTCCAGCCAGACCTGGCTAGCACAGCCCAGCACCCGGTTAGCTTCCGTATGCGCCTCCGGAGCCAGCGGCTCGAGTGTGCGGCCAAGCTCGATGACATAGCGGTAGCGATCTTCCCAATCGTCGAGATAGCTGAAGTTTTCGATGATTTCGTCGAGACTCATGATCCAATCCGGTTAGCCGACGACCGGCCGCAATCTGCGCGGGGCGGATCAGAAATCGGCCTCGGCGCGGGATTGATTCATAAGATAGGCGCGCCGGGCCGTCTTCTCCAGCTTTGGCTGGACGCCGCCGTCGCCAAGGCCCGCGAAATGGGCGGGGAAGTTCGGCCGGCGGGGCGGCAGCGGCACGTCCACGCGCCGGGGCACCTCAACCGGGGGGGCGCGCGGTGCGGCCATCGGGGCCGGGGCGCGCTCTTCCCGTCCCGCTGCCAGCCGTGAGAGCTGCGATGCCACGGCGAGGCAGGTCGCGGGGGAGGCCGCGCAACGGTCGGCGACCTGCGCCGCAGCCCCGCGCAACCAGCCTTCGGCGACGGGCGCAATGGATTGCGCCGGCGCGCTGGCCTGCGGCGGCTGCGGTTGCCGCACTGACGTGCCGTGGGTCGAATCCTGGGCGAAGATGGTGCTGAAGACCACCCACAGCCAAAAGACGCAACGGATCAAGAAGAACATGCTCGTCTCATTTGCCACGGCCAAAATTCGCAGCCGATGATGCAGGATAACTCGCCCGCATAAAAATCGTCCCATTATGCGTAGGAGAATTCGAGGCTCCGAGTTTACGCTTTGCTGACTATGCTGGCGGCACGACCCGCGCAATCGGCAATAGCTTCTAAACCATAGCCGGAGAATTCGCGCTGCCTGCCCCTCTGCCGCCTCTCGCGCAACGGCCATCCATCGCATTTTGAGTCCCGGCTTAGCGTTCACTTAAGACGGCCCTGCGAATCTAGCTCCACGAACGATGGAGGATTCGCGACCTGAGGAAGATCGCCCCTCCGCACAGCCATACTGGAGCGATGCGCATCCAGTGGGCGGGAGCTGGAGTTCAGCGGTTGAATTTCGCCGGCAGTCTTGAGAAGCAGATCGCCTCTCTGGTTCACCCCGACGTCGTGCCTCATCAGGCCGAGCGGATGCGCCATGAGACATTCATGCTTCGCCGCTTGGCAAGCTCGCTGGCCATCGTGTGCCTGGCGCCGCTGTTCCTGGCGATCTACGGCGCCCCCGCAGTCTGGCATGCGCTCGTTTTCGTCTGGTGCATCGTCCCGATCGGCGCCGTGCTCTTGCTCTCGCGCAGCGGTAATCTGCTCCTGGCGCAGACGATCTGCGTCATCAGCTTCATCGGTGCCGCGACGACGATCGCCGCAGGCGGCGGTCCTTGGGAAGCCGCCCTCATCTGGCTCGTCCTCGCTCCATTCGAGGGCGTCCTCTCGCAAAGCTTCAAGCTCGTGCTCGCGGCCGGAGCGCTCGCGATCCTGGCGGCGCTCGGGTTGACCCTCGCCGACGACATCGGCCTGCTTCCGACAGGCTTTTCCGCTGGCGGCGCGCCCTTGCTGGTGCTTCCCGCCATTCTCTATGCGACGCTGATGGCGCACGGCCTGGCCGCCTTTCAAATGCGCTGCGAGCGCTGGGCGCGTCTGCGCGCCGAGCATTATCGCGCCGTCTACGACACACTCGGCGATCTCATCGTCCATCAGGACCGCAATGGCGCGGCCGAATTCGTCAGCCCGAATTGCTACGAGCTCTTCGGCCTGTCCAGCGCCGACCTGATGGGCCGCGGACTGCTCGATCACATTCACGTTGCAGACCGGCCCGCCTTCCTCAAGGCCATCTCCGACGCCGCCGCTTCGCCGCGCACGATCGTCGCATCCTTGCGCCTGCGCGCCGCGAGCGTTCCAAGCAAAATCGGCTACGAGCCGAGCTTCCGCTGGATCGAAATGCGGGCGCGGCGTTTTGCGCTCGAGGCAGACAGCAAGGCGAATTCCGACCGCGTCGTCTCGATCTTCCGCGACATCAGCGAAGCCAAGCAGCGCGAGATGGACTTTAGCGCCGCGCGCGCAGCCGCCGACGAAGCCAGCATCTGGAAGGATCAATTCCTCGCCAACGTCAGCCACGAGCTGCGCACGCCGCTCAACGCGATCATCGGCTTCTCCGAAATTCTCGCGGATGCCGATTTGACGCCGGAGGATGGCGCCAAGCAGCGCGAATATGCCGCGATCATCGAAAAATCCGGACACCATCTGCTCGCGGTCGTCAACTCCATCCTCGACATGTCGAAAATCCAGTCGGGCGCCTTCGACATCCGGCCCGAGCCCTTTGCCCTGCCGCCGCTGATCGATCTGTGCTGCGACATGGTCAAGCTCAAAGCGACGGAGGGCGGCGTCGAACTTGTCCGCGCCTATCCCGAGAAGATCGACGAGATCGTCGGCGACAAACGGGCCTATAAGCAGGTGCTGCTCAACTTGCTTTCGAACGCGATCAAATTCACGCCACGCGGCGGTCGCGTCACCGTCAAGCTGCATCCGGACGGCAACCATGTCGTCGTCAGCGTCGCCGACACCGGCATCGGCATTGCGCCGAACGATCTGACCAGTCTCGGCAACCCGTTTTTCCAGGCGGGGGCGACCTACGACCGTCGCTATGAAGGCACGGGCCTCGGGCTGTCGGTCGTGCGCGGCCTCGTCGGCCTGCATGGCGGGACGATCTCGGTCGAAAGCGAACTCGACCACGGCACCTGCGTCAGCGTTCGCCTGCCGCTCGATTGCCGCCGCCTGCCGGCCAACAAGACCGCGACCGCAAAGATCGAGACCTTGCCGCGCCACTCGCGCGGCGAGGATCCGCGCCAATTCAGCAACGAAATGACGGTGAAGAAAATTGCGTGAAGCTCTCGCCCGCAGCGACAATGATTTCCTCGTCGCCGAACCGCGCCGCAGGAAACCGGCCCCGCGTCCCAGCCGTTTCAGCACGCTGATCGGTATCGCCCGCTTCCTGCCGCGCCTGGCCAATTATCCGAACCGCATCGCCGGCGCCTTGCTTGTCGGCATCGCCGTCGCGATCGCGGTCAATGCACTTGAGCTACAGACGTCACGCCACCCGGCGCCGCTCTTCGGCCATGCGACACTGCCGCAGCAGCCTCCAGCCCCTGCCGCCCAGGCACCGCAGCCCGAGTCCCAGGCTGCGGCCAGAATCGCGCCGGCGCCGCAGCCGGTCGCAACTCCGGCGCCCGCCGATCCGCTCGGCCAATTCATCCGGCAGGATGAGCAAACCATGCCGCGGCACCGGGCGGTCACCGCAGCCGCGCCGCCGGCCCGGCCCGACCGCATTTCGCAAATTCTGGAAGAAAACAGCGGGCCGCCGCCGGCACCGAGCCGCACGGTGCTCGCCGCGCAACGCGCTTTGGTGAAACTCGGCTATGTGCTCCGGGCGGACGGGATCGACGGCGAGGCCACGCATCGGGCGATCGTGCAATATGAAAGCGACCGCCATCTGCCGGCACGCGGCGAGCTGAGCGCAAAACTTCTCCGCCAGCTCAGCGCCGAGTCCGGGATCGCCATCCCTTGAGCGTTTTCGCACAGCTTGTGCGGTTTACGCCGCGCATTCTCTGGCCTAGGTTGCGGTTGGCCTGTTTGCCAGCGAGAGGCGTGCCATGAGTGTGCGTGAACCCCTTCTAAAACCGGTTCCCCTTGCCGATTTGCGCCCGACGCAGATCACCGTCGGTTATCGCGAGGTGACGGAAAAGCGCAGGCGCTGGAAAGAGCTAGCCGACGAGAAGGGCGCGGAATTTCTCGGCAAGCACATGATGCCGGTGATTCTCGGGCCGAAGGAACGCCATTACGTCATCGACCATCACCATCTCGGCCTCGCCTTGATCGAGGAGAAGGTGAAGGACATTCTGGTCAATGTCGTCGCGGATCTGCGGACATTGCAGCTAGACGCCTTCTGGATCTTTCTCGACAATCGCGGCTGGATGCATCCTTTCGACGAGAATGGCCAGCGCAAGACCTATGCGGACATCCCCAAGGCGCTGACCGACCTTGCCGACGATCCGTTCCGTTCGCTCGCGGGCGAATTGCGCCGGGCCGGCGGTTACGCCAAGGACACGACGCCCTTCGCCGAATTCCTTTGGGCGGATTTCCTGCGCCGGCGGCTGAAGCGAAAGAACGTCGAGGCGGATTTTTCCCACGCCGTTGAAAAGGCCCTGAGCCTCGCCAAGAGCACCGAGGCGAGCTTCCTGCCCGGCTGGTGCGGCCCGACCGACGAATAACGCAGCACTAGATTTCCGTGGACGCATAGCCGGCGTGCGGCAACGCTCTTGATTTTCGCCGCGGGGCAGCGAAAGCTCTAGCCTATCCAGCCAACACGGCTTTGCACGGGGGACAGTTTCGCGGCGCCGCCGCAGGTTCCAATTTGTGCGGGCCATCGCGAAAGTCTACGGAAGCCGACATGATCTCCCGCTTTTGGTTTCGTTTCTGCGTCTCCGCCCTTTGCTGCGTCGCGCTGACCGGCGTGGCGGCGGCCCACCGCGGCCACTCCCATCAACAAGCCTCGGTGCCGGGATTCGACGGCACTTATCGCGTCGAAATCAGGACCACCGACGGACACGGGAGTTGCGCCCCGTCTTATTCCGGCACGATCACGGTGCAGAATTTCCGCGTCGTCGCGTTTAGCGATCCGCAGGCGACCGCAGCGGGCGGCATCCTTGACGACGGCACTGTCTCGCTTGCTTTGCGCAGGAACGATCAGGTCGCCAATGTCGGCGGCCAGATCAAGGGCCGCACCGGCAAGGGCTTCTGGTCCTCGCCGACGGCGTTCTGCGGCGGCCTCTGGCATGCTGAACGAGAGGATTAAGCGGGCGCTTCGCTTAGTGTGTCGTCGCCGCGGCGGAAGATGACGCGGGGACCGTGCCGGCCGGCGCCTGTGTGCCGGCGCCGCTGGGCGCGGCCGTCGCCGCCGGCAAGGGCGAAGCGGTCACATCATTGCTGACGGGCCTCTCGCCGAGCACCGCAGTAACATCCTCGTCCTGAATACGCTGGCGGCCGATCTGCATGCCGATGGAGCGGACCACGTCCGGAATATCGGCATAGGCATCGTGATCGATAAGCCCGTCCGACTCGCCGGAGAGATCGTAGATCTTAACCCCGAGCCGGGCGAGCGCGGCACGGTCCGCGGGCTTGCGCGGATCGAGGGCGCCGACCCGCGGCCGGTCACCGGCCAAGGTCCGCGACAGCGACAGCGCCCGGTCGTCCCCCGAAACCAGAACCGAAAAATGCGAGGCATCGAGGCCGGCGAGCTGCGCGCGGAAGACCGACAGATCGATATCCGGCGCCGCCAGCATGACAAGGCCGAGCTTGCCATTGAGGTTGGGACTGCCGGCGATCGCGCGCTCGCGCAGCGCCTCCATCGTGAGCCAAGTCCCCATGGAATGGGCGAGGATATGGATGCGCCCGATGTCGGGCACATCGCTTAAGTCTTTCAAGAGATCGGCAAGCGCATCGCGCGAGGCCGTGGCGCTCTCGCGCGCCGCTTCATAGTCGAACAGATTGTTGCTGGCCGGCCAGGTGAAGAGCACGGGAATGCCGCCGAAGCGCCCATCCGTGACGATCTGGGCGAGACGGAAGCGCGCCGCATCAAGGCTCGTGTTGAACCCGTGCACGTAAAGCAGCACGTCGCGATTGGAGCCGATGCGGCCGGAAATATTGGTCGCGAGCTGGTTGCGGAAGTCGTCGCGGCTGAGCTCCTGTACGCTGGCAACTGTGAAATGATGCTGTGGATCGGCCGCGCCGAAGGCCGGGCGCTCGATCTGGCCGGGGTGATGATCCGGCGGCACGCTCAAAATCTGCAGCGAATAGGCCGGGCCGTCAGAGCGCATATGATCGACGCCGCCGGGACCGTCCTGGCGGGTCGAAGCGACAAAGGTCAAAATCGAACGCGGGGCATCCGCATTGGCCATAAACCCGGTCATCGCGGTCGTCGAGCCGCAGCCCGAGAGAAGGCTCAGGAGCAGCAAACCGGCTAGAGAAGGCAAAAGCGTGCGGCACCAGCGTGCCCGCGAAAAGGCCAACATTTAAAACCCCAGGCCGCCTCTGGCGTTTGGCCGCGCCGGGCTGCGCGTACACCCTGCGTGCATGGCGCCAAAAGGTGACAACAATGGGACGCCGCCGCACGATACGTCCTACAAAAACATGGATTTGACGATTTCTTGCTGCAAGAGCGAAGCGCTAAAATATCTAGATGGCCCTGACCTCAGGGCCGCACGCGCGCGCCCCCATGACATCGCAATTCAGAATCCGCATCGCACCGTCCATCCGGGGGATTGACGCCCGGCAATGGGATAGCTGCGCCAATCCGGACGCCGCGGATATCACCCCAGTTCAGGAAGAACCTCAAGATGAGAGGTTCAACCCTTTCATATCACATGCATTTCTCGCAGCGTTAGAGGACTCGGGTGCGGTCGGGCACGGCAGCGGCTGGCTACCGACGCATGTGCTCGTCGAAGATTCCGCCGGACGCCTTCTCGCGGCGGCGCCGACCTATCTCAAGGCCCATTCCATGGGCGAATATGTCTTCGACCATGCCTGGGCCGACGCTTATGAACGCGCCGGCCTCGACTATTATCCCAAGCTTCAGGTCGCTGTGCCGTTTACACCCGCGACCGGACGCCGCCTGCTCGTCGCACCCGGCGGGGGCGAGGAAGCGCGGGCGGCGCTGATCCTCGGCCTGCGGCAATGGCGCGAGCAGGCCCAGGCCTCTTCGATCCACGTCACCTTTCCGACAAAGGCCGAATGGCTGGCACTGGGCGAGGCCGGCTTTCTGCGCCGGACCGGCCAGCAATTCCACTTCGTCAACCAGGGCTATTCGAGCTTCGAGGATTTCCTGTCCGATCTCGCCTCACGTAAGCGCAAGATGATCCGCCGCGAGCGCAAAGACGCGCTGACAGATGGCATCACGATCGAGACGCTGACCGGAGCCGATATTGGCGAAGCGCACTGGGACGCCTTCTTCAAATTCTACATGGATACCGGCGCCCGCAAATGGGGCCGGCCTTATCTCAACCGCCGTTTCTTCAGCGAGATCGGAAAGAGCCTCGGGCCGCATATCCTTCTTGTCATGGCCAAGCGTGGCGGGCGTTATATCGCCGGGGCGCTAAACCTGATCGGCCGGGATGCCCTCTATGGCCGTTATTGGGGTGCAATCGAAGAGCACCCCTTCCTGCATTTCGAGGTCTGCTATTATCAGGCGATCGACTACGCCATCGCGCACAAATTGAAGCGTGTCGAAGCCGGCGCGCAAGGCGAGCACAAGCTCGCCCGCGGTTATGTTGCCGTCACAACCTATTCCGCGCATGACATCGCCGACGCGCGTTTTGCGACTGCAATCGATGATTATCTCGCGCGCGAACGGCTCGCCATAGACGAGCAACTTGCCGAGTATACTGAGCTCGCGCCCTTTAAGAAGAGCTGAGGATCGACACGGCGGGGTGATTTATTCAATAAATTTCAATGCTTCGCAGGGCTCGCGTAAGCGTCGGATGGCTTTTGTTGACGGCGAAGTCATCACGCTTCGAATCGTTCGAGAAGCCTTTTCGCCACGCCTTGCCGTGAGTATCGTGGCGACACAACACAACGGGGATCAAGGCCATGGCGCCGGTGTACGATAACGACAATGTCTTCGCGAAAATCCTGCGCGGCGAGATCCCTTGCTATAAAGTTTATGAGGACGAGATCGCCCTCGCGTTCCTCGACATTATGCCGCGTATCGACGGCCATACCCTTGTCATCCCGAAATTCCCGGCCCGCACCCTTCTCGACGCCGATGCCGATAAATTGAGCGAACTCGTCAAGCGCGTGCAAAAGGTCGCGCGTGCCGTGAAGGACAGTCTGGGCGCCGAGGGCTTGACGCTGCTGCAATCGAATGAAAGCGCCGGCGGCCAGGTGATCTTCCACCTGCACTTCCACCTCCTGCCGCGCTGGGAAGGCATCGACCTGAAACCGCCGGCGAGCCAGATGGAATCGCCGGAGGTACTCGAAAAATTCCAGACCAGGATCGCGATGGCGCTGAAATAGAAGGGGCGGCCGAAGCCGCCCCTTCTGATGATCTTTGCCGTAGAAGCCTTCAACCCTGCAATGGGACGTTGGGCACGATGCCCGACGGCTTCGCCTCGTCCTCGGCGCTCGCCTCGTCCGTGGCTTCGCCTTCGATCGCCGCGTCATCGTCCGGCTGATCCTCGTCCGGCTCGCCTTCCGGCCCGTTGTCGTCATCGTCGCTCTTGGCCTTGCGCGCCTTGGCCCGGCGCACTTCCGGCTCCGGCCGCACGCGCTTCTTGGTCGCCTCGACGATATCCTTCTCCGGACGCGGCAGAACCGGCCCTTCCGGGAAGACGAAGCCAAGCTTCTTGCTGCCGTCCTCGGCCGTAACGACGACGACGCGCACATTGCCGCCGTTCTTCAACCGGCCGAAGAGCACTTCGTCGGCAAGCGGTGTCTTGATCGTCTGCTGAATGATGCGGGCCATCGGCCGCGCGCCCATCTGCTCATCATAGCCGTTCTCGACCAGCCAGTTGCGAGCCTCGTCGGTCAGCTCGATTGTCACATTGCGCTCGGCAAGCTGGGCATCGAGCTGCATGATGAACTTGTCGACGACCTTGGCGACGACTTCCGTCGGCAGATGGCCGAAGTTGACGACCGCATCGAGCCGGTTGCGGAACTCCGGCGCGAACATGCGGTTGATCGCTTCGACATCCTCGCCTTCCCGCTTTGTCCGCGTGAAGCCATAGGCCTCGCGCTGCATGTCGGCGGCGCCGGCATTGGTGGTCATGATCAGGATCACGTTGCGGAAGTCGATCTGCTTGCCGTTGTGGTCGGTGAGCTTGCCGTGATCCATCACCTGCAACAGGATGTTGTAGAGATCCGGATGCGCCTTCTCGATTTCGTCGAGCAGCAGCACGCAATGCGGGTGCTGGTCGATCGCATCGGTCAGGAGGCCGCCCTGGTCGAAGCCGACATAGCCGGGAGGCGCGCCGATCAGGCGCGACACCGTGTGGCGCTCCATATATTCCGACATGTCGAAGCGGATCAGTTCCACGCCCAAGGCCGTCGCGAGCTGACGCGCGACCTCCGTCTTGCCGACGCCCGTCGGGCCGGAGAAGAGGTAGGAGCCGATCGGCTTCTCGCCGTCGCGCAGCCCGGCGCGGGCGAGCTTGATCGCCGAGGTCAGCGCCGAGATTGCCTTATTCTGACCGTAGACGACGCGCTCCAGCGTCTCGATCAGATGCTCGAGCACTTCGGCATCGTCCTTCGACACGGTCTTAGGCGGAATCCGCGCCATGGTCGCGATCGTCGTCTCGATTTCCTTGATGCCGATCGTCTTCTTGCGCTTGGCCTCGGGCACGAGCATCTGGCTCGCGCCGGTCTCGTCGATCACGTCGATCGCCTTGTCGGGCAGCTTGCGGTCATGGATATAGCGCGCGGAGAGTTCCACCGCCGCCTTCACCGCCTCATTGGTGTAGCGGACCTTATGATAGTCCTCGAAATAGGGCTTCAAACCCTTCATGATCTCGATCGCATCCTCGACCGACGGCTCGTTGACATCGATCTTCTGGAAGCGGCGGACAAGCGCGCGGTCCTTCTCGAAATATTGGCGATATTCCTTGTAGGTCGTCGAGCCGATGCAGCGCAAAGTCCCTTGCGCCAGAGCCGGCTTGAGCAGATTGGAGGCATCCATCGCCCCGCCGGAGGTGGCGCCGGCGCCGATGACCGTGTGAATCTCGTCGATGAAGAGGATCGCCTTCTTGTGGTTCTCGATCTCCTTCATCACCTGCTTCAGCCGCTCTTCGAAATCGCCGCGATAGCGGGTGCCGGCGAGCAGCGTGCCCATATCGAGCGCGAAGACGGTCGCGTCGGCGAGCACCTCTGGCACCTCGCTCTTGACGATCTTGCGCGCCAAGCCTTCAGCGATCGCGGTCTTGCCGACGCCGGGGTCACCGACGAGGAGCGGATTGTTCTTGTGCCGGCGGCAGAGAACCTGGATGGTGCGCAGCACTTCCGCCTCGCGGCCGATGAGCGGATCGATGCGCCCTTCCTTGGCCTTACGATTGAGATTGACGCAATAGGCATCGAGCGCGCCCTCCTTCTTCTTCGACTCGCCGTTCTCTTTGTCCTTCCCGTCGCGGCCGTCATCATCCTCGGCCCCGCGCGGCGTCTTGGAGGAATCGGACATACCGGGCCTCTTCGCAATGCCGTGGCTGATGTAGTTCACCGCGTCGTAGCGGGTCATATCCTGTTCTTGCAGGAAATAGGCCGCATGGCTTTCGCGCTCGGCGAAAATTGCCACGAGGACATTGGCGCCAGTCACTTCCTCGCGCCCAGACGATTGAACGTGGATCACCGCACGCTGGATGACGCGCTGGAAGCCGGCCGTGGGCTTGGCATCCTCCCGGCCGTCGCTGACGAGATTGTCGAGTTCCTGATCGATGTAATCGCGCAGATTCTTGCGCAGAACGTCGAGATCGACCGAACACGCCCGCAGCACCGCTGCTGCATCGCTATCCTCAGTCAGACTCAATAATAGATGCTCTAGCGTCGCATATTCGTGATGCCGCTCATTGGCGACGGCCAGCGCACGGTGAAGAGTCTGCTCGAGATTACGCGAGAAGGACGGCATGGCGGCTCAAACCTCTCATTTCTTTTCCATGATGCATTGCAGCGGATGCTGGTGCTTCCTGGCATAGTCCATCACTTGGGTGACTTTCGTTTCA
>JARLIV010000220.1 GCA_031291555.1 Methylovirgula sp.
ACGGCCCGGCCGATCGTCCCGGCCGAGCGGCGCTATGATTCTTATGCCGGCGTGCTGCCAAGCTGCGCCGATCCGGGGGTCTTCGAGCGGATCCGTTCGCTGTTCCACGATCGCGAGACGGAATTCTGGAAATCGGGCCTCGAAATCGTCAATCTCGGCCAAGTCCGTGAGATCGGCTTCCGCACGGAGGGGCTCGATTATATTCCGCGGCGCTATTGCTCGGCGCGGGTCTATCTCAACAATCAGGCGGTCCGGCCCGTCAGCTATTCGATCGTCGAGGACGCCGGCTTCATCGGCTTTGGCTATGATGTCGAGTGGTGCGTCGCCGGCCTCGACCGGAACGATGCCTACGGCGGCTATTGCCGCGACGCGCGGCCCTGAACATAGGCGCGGAGGGCGGCATGGCTATGGTCTCCCGCCTGCTGCGTGCGGCCCTGCTCGCCGGCGCCTGCGGGCTTTGCCCGTTAGGCGCTGCGGCGCAATATTCGGGCTGCATTCTCGACAATTGTGCCGACAAGAAGCCGCTGCCGCCGCCAAATGGCGACCAGGACGGCGGCGACCGGGGCTCCGCCAGCCCCGGCAGTAGCGGCTCCTGGGCGCCGGACGCCGCGCCGCAGCCGGGCGGCCCCAGTGCACCGGGCGATTTCGATTTCTACGTTTTCTCGCTCTCCTGGTCGCCCGGCTTCTGCGATACGGGCGGGGCGGAAAAGGCGCGCGACCAATGCCGCGCCGGCGCCGGTCTCGGCTTCGTCGTGCATGGCCTCTGGCCGCAATACGATCAGGGCTTTCCCTCCGATTGCGGCGGCGGCTCGCCATCGTGGATCGTGTTGCAATCAATCGAGGGGCTTTACCCGGACAGCGGGCTCGCGCGCTATGAATGGCGCAAGCATGGCACCTGTTCCGGCAAGAGCCCGGCTGGCTATTTCGCTGATGTGCGCCGGGCTCGCGATCTCATTGTCGTTCCACCGGCGTTTCAGAATGCGCAGTCCGAGCAGGATACCAGCGTGCTCGACGTCGAGCGCGCTTTCTTCGCCGCTAATCCGCGGCTGCGGCCGGGCATGATGGCTGTCGAATGCGTCGGCCGCGAATTGTCCGAAGTCCGCTTTTGCCTGTCGAAGGACGTGCGCAATTTCGTGCCCTGTCCGGAAGTCGCGCGGCATTCTTGCTATGCGCATGAGATCGCCGTCGCGCCGATGCGCTAGAGCGTTTTCACGCGAAGTGGATACCGGTTCGCGTTATGAAAACGCTCCAATTCAAATTGTGAGACCGCTTTCGGACGGAAAACCGGTTTCCACTTTTCCTGAAAGCGGTCTGAACGGCATGAATTACCGCCACGCCTTCCACGCCGGCAATTTCGCCGATGTCTTCAAGCACGCGATCCTGACGCGCCTCCTCGTCTATCTCGGCCGCAAGGAGACGCCCTTCCGCTTCATCGATACCCACGCGGGCGAAGGCGTCTATGACCTTTCGGACGAAAGGGCGGAAAAGACCGCCGAATGGCGCGCCGGCATCGGGCGGCTGCTGGAATCGCCGCCACCGCCCCAGGTCGCGGCGCTGCTCGAACCCTATCTCGCACTGGTCCGGCCGCTAATGTCGGCCAGCCCGCCGCTCTATCCGGGCTCGCCCGCACTGGCGCAGAAACTCACGCGGCCGCAGGACCGGATGATTTTCTGCGACGCGCATCCGCAGGTGATCCCAGCGCTGAGGGCGCGGCTCGGCCGCGACAGCCGGGTAAAGATCGTCGAGATCGACGGTTATCTGGCACTCAACGCCTTCGTGCCGCCGCGCGAGCGGCGCGGCCTCGTTCTCGTCGATCCACCCTTCGAATCGAAATCCGAGTTTGAGGCGCTCAAAGCCGCCCTTATGCTCGCGGTTGCGAAATGGCCGACGGGCACTTTCGTGATCTGGTTTCCGATCAAGGATCCAGGCGCCGTCACCCATTTCGTAAGGGCGCTGGAGGCGGAGCTTCCGCACCACGGCATCAAAAACGCGCTCTATCTGCGGCTCGGGGTTGCCGCACCACGGCCGGACGCGCCCCTGGCGGCTAGCGGCCTGATAATTCTCAATCCTCCCTTCACGCTGGATGTGGAAGCGCGGCTGATTTTGCCGTATCTTGCCAAAACCATGGCGACCATGGGCCGGGGCGACGTTGAGGTCGCGTGGCTTGTCAAGCATTGACCGGATGGTGTGCTTGCGGGCAGACGCGGGAACAGGCTTTGCGTTGCGTCGAAGAATAAGCGTTGGCCAAAGCGCCGGCGTCGTAAAGTCAGGGAGAGAAATATGCCGCAGCAGGGAACTGTTAAATTCTTCAACGCCAACAAAGGGTTTGGCTTCATCACCCCGGACAGCGGCGGCCCTGATATCTTCCTTCATATCACCGCCGTTGAGCGCGCCGGGCTGACAACCCTCAATGAAGGCCAGCGCGTCAGTTTCGAGACGGAGCCGGATAAGAAGGGCAAAGGCCCCAAGGCCGTCGATCTCCACCTCGTCTAGCGCGACGCGCCTGAATTCCGCAAATTCAGGATCACGGACGGGACGATTCTGGTATTGAGCCGCGGAACCCGCGGGGCGCGGGCCGTATCGGCGCGCGTCCGCATGCGCTCAAACCGGAATAAGGCATCCTCAATGATGATATTGCGCTCGGCGCCGGCGTCACCCTTCGGCCGCAAGGTAAAGATCGCGGCGGATCTGCTCGGTTTGCACGATGAAATCGAGGTGGTGTTCGCCGACACCAACGACCCGGGCGATTCATTGCGCGGACAAAATCCGCTCGGCAAGATTCCGGTGTTGATCCTCGCCGACGGGACTACGCTCTACGACAGCCGCGTCATCGTCGAATATCTTGACGTCCGCGCAGGCGGCTATCGCCTCATTCCGGAGGAGCCGACGGCGCGCTGGCGCGCACTGACAGCCGCGGCGCTTGCCGACGGCATCAACGAGGCCGCGCTGTTGCAGGTCTATGAGAAGCGCTTCCGGCCGCCGGAGCTGTGGTCGCAGGCCTGGCTGGACCGCCAAGCCGAGAAGGTGGCGCGCGGCCTCGCCGCTTTCGCCGCGGCGCCGCCAGCCGGCGCGCGCGACATCGCCCATATCGGGCTTGCCTGCGCGCTCGGCTATCTCGACTTGCGCTTCGCTGGTGCCTGGCGGGATGACTACCCCGCGCTCGTCGCCTGGCTCGATGCCTTCGCGGCGGATGTGCCGGCTTTTGCGGCGACGCGGGTCGCGGCTTAGCGCGCTCGCGCCAATTCATGAAGCTGGCGCGATTTCTGATCGGAAAACTCAGGCCGCTTTTTCAGAGCCCGCTCTAGAAATGATAATTGACGCCGGCGCGCAGGGTCGAGAGGCTGAGGCCGGGGTGAATGTTATCGATCGTGCCGTTGAAGAGATTGCCGCTGCCGTAATCGCTATAGAGATATTCCGCCTTGACGGAGACATTGTGCGTCAGGGCGAATTCGATACCGCCGCCGATCGTCCAGCCGTTCAGAAAGGTCGATTCATTAGCGTAGATGTTCGGCGTCGCGGCATAGTCGGTCAGCGCGCCCTTCAGATTGGCGCCGGTATAGCCGCCGGTGATGTAGACCATCGTGTGGTTGAAGGCGTAGCCGAAGCGCACGCGCAGCGAGCCTTCGCCGTTTACGGTGCCGGTGGAATAGACGCCGCCGTAAGGGCTGTTCGAGCCGCTGATGCCACCGAAAGCGATGTCGCCTTCGACGCCCGCGACCAGCGGTCCCGATTGATAATTATAGCCCGACGTAAGGCCGAAAAGGCCACCATCCGCGTTGCCGAAATAGGGTGAGCCGCCATTGGTGAAACTGCCGAAGCCGAAGGCCGCGTTGGCGCCGATATAGGCGCCCGTCCAGGTGAAGATCGGTGCCGGCTGATAATAGGGCGGCGGCGAATAAGGCGGCAGATCGGCGGCCAGGGCCGGGAAGCTCGCCGCCGTCGCGGCGATCGCCAGAAGAAGCCGTTTCATTCCTCACCTCACGCTACGAAACCTTCGATGCCGAGATTTAGCGAGAGCTGGTTACCTAAGAATTAAATAAAAGATTCGTAAAACACAAAATATCTTGAGTTATAGAATATTAACTATGCCTATTAAGGTAGTTTACTTAGCTTGGTAAACAGCAGGCTAACAGGTATTGTCAGCTATTACTTGGCTATATTATGAAATATTGCCTTCTCAACGCGCGCGGACTCCGCGCCGTTTTCCGGAGGTGCCCAGAGAAGTTTCGCCTTGGCCGCATTTCGCGACGCCGCGAAACTGCTTAAAAGGGCTCCTGGAGCGTTGAGGGGAGCAAGCTATGGCGCGCAAGGCCGCCTTGGTGACGGGCGCCGCCCGGCGGATCGGGCGCGCGATTGCCGAGCGCCTCGCCGGGGCCGGCTATGACCTTGCCATCCACAGCAGCGAAGCAACCCGGGCCGAGGCCGAGGCGGCCGCGGCGCATCTGCGGGCGCTGGGCCGGGAGGTCGTCGTCATCGCCGCCGAACTCGCCGATCCGGAGCAGCCAGCGCGCATTGTCGAGGCCGCCGTGGCGGCGCTCGGCCCGCTGTCTGTCCTCGTCAACAATGCCTCCATCTTCGAGCGCGACGCGGCGGATGCGATCGATGTCGCTCTTTTCGACAAGATCATCGCGATCAATCTGCGCGCGCCGCTGCTGCTGGCGCAGCATTTCGCCGATCAGGTGCCGGAGGGGGCGGAAGCCGCGATCGTCAATCTGGTCGATCAACGG
>JARLIV010000221.1 GCA_031291555.1 Methylovirgula sp.
GATCGCTGCTGCCATGGAAGGCACGGTCCTCGGCATTCCCTCGATCGCTCTGTCGCAAACCTATCACCCGGACGATCACAACGTGATCGATTGGGATTGCGCCGAGGTTCACGCGCCGCGGATCATCAAGGCGCTATTGGCCGAAGGCATCGATCGCGACGTTCTGATCAACCTGAACTTTCCGGGCTGTCCGGCGGAGGAGGTGAAGGGCGTTTCCGTCGCCGTGCAAGGGCGCCGCGACATGCAATTGGTCCGGCTTGAGCGTCGCAATGATGGGCGTGGCAATCCCTATTATTGGATTGCTTTCGAGCGCGACGTCACCGAGCGCCGTCCCGGTACCGACATCGAAGCGGTGGGCGACAACCGGATATCGGTGACGCCGCTCAAGCTCGACATGACCGATGAGGTTTCGGTGACGCGCTATGCGCGGCTGTTCGACCGCGCGGAGTTCGCCTCTTTGCAGAAAGAGCGCGCCGAATAATTGTTGGCGCTACTGGATCGCGAGCTGCTTTCGGCTCGACACAAGTCGCGAAATCATCGATCTTCGCGTGATTCGGCTGTTGCCGCCTTCGGAGCAGCCGGCGCTGGGCCTTAGAGCGAATTCCGAAAAAGTCGACAGACTTTTTCGACGAGAATTCGCTCTAATATTTTGATTTGGCGCGATTTCTTATCGCTCGAATGATTCCGTTCGAGCGGAAAGCGCGCTAGAGCGGGATGCGAAAAAGTGTGCGCGGTTTTTCGCGCAAATCCCGCTCTAATTTATTGGAATCGATCGCGTTCCATGCGTTTAGGCTGATTCAGCCTAAACGCATCGCGATCTGGGGGAAGCGCGAAACGTGACGAAGACGGGATCGCTGGCTGTCGCGGAAGAGGATGCCGCCGCCGCGCGCGCGGAGGAGAAGGCCGCCTTCCTGCTACGCTTGCGTTCGAGCGGCATTCGCGATCTCGATCTCTTGCGCGCGCTCGAAAAAATCCCGCGTGAAATGTTCGTGCCGCACCGTTTTGTCGATCTCGCGCGCCGCGATCTCGCTTTGCCGATCGGCTGCGGCCAGACATTGTCCGAGCCTTCGCTTGTCGCGCGGATGATCGCGGCACTGGGCGTCGCGCGCGAACACCGCGTGCTCGAAATCGGCACCGGCTCAGGCTATGCCACGGCCATCCTTGCCGAGATCGGCGCGCAGGTCGTCTCCGTCGAGCGGTTCCAGACTTTGGCGATCGCCGCGCGCTTGCGGCTTGAGCGGCTGGGCAAGCAAAATGTCGAGGTGATCTTCGCCGATGGCTTGGCCGTGCCCGCGGTGGCCGGTCCGTTCGACCGCATCCTGATCCACGCCCGGCTCGATAAGGTTCCGCCGGATCTGGTCGCGCTTTTGGCGGCGGACGGCCGCATCGTCGTCGCGCGACCCGATCGTGAGGTTGCCTGGCGGCAGATGCTTGTCGAATTGCGCCGCGATGCGGCGGGCGATCTTGTCGAGACGGAGATCGGCGCGTGCCGTTTGCAGAGCTTGATGCCCGGTATCGCGCAGGTTTTGTGAGACGCGCCGTGTTAAGCTTGCATTAAGCTAAAGTGCGACGGAATTAGGTGAAGCCGCGTTCATCTTAAACGCTCCCTTAACTCGCTTGCTCCCTTAATGCGCCCCACATCTTTCGTCTATGGGTTGCGTCATGGCTAGTTTCGCGTCGGCATTGAGCTCCGGTCTCACCATTCGTCTTCTCATGATCGGTTGCTGCGCCGGCTTGCTTGCCGGATGTGCCGATTCCCAGCGTCTGACCGATCCGTTCTCCGATCCTTTCCGTGGCGATGTCGATCGCACGCCGACCGGCAGCATTTCCGAGCCGCAGCCTTATGCGCCGACGCAACCCGTCGAGTCCCGGCCGCTGACGCCGCCGCCCGCCAATTATTCAAGCCCCGCCGCGCCTTCCTATTCCTCTTCGGCGCCGGCGAGCCCGCATGTCGCTTCGGGCGGCTGGAGCGGCAGTGACACCGCCTCGCGCGCCGTTCACCCGAGCAGCGCGGGTTGGACGGCGGAAGGCGGCATGCCGGTTGTCGTGGCGCAGGGCGAGACGGCGGAGATCATCGCCCGCCGCTATGGCATTCCGACCGAGGCCTTGCTGCGCACCAACGGCTATTCCTACGCGGGGCAAATCCGCCCCGGCGCGCGGATCGTGATCCCGACCTATAATGCGGCGCTGGCGGCTTCGAGCGGCGTGCGCTTCTCGACGGCTCGCAACGAGCAGAGCCGGACGCAGGAGCGCATTCACGAGGCGCACCTTCATTTCGTCCGCGGCCCGGCGCCGGCCGATGAGCGGTATGCCAGCGCTGCTGAGATCAAAGCGGAAAAACGTGCCGAGAGATTGGCGCGCGAGAAGCATGAAAAGACGGCGCCGCTCGCGAGCGCCCGGGTGATCAAGTCGCATCCGCGGCCGGAGGCCGATGCTGCGCCGGTGCCCCACGTCTATGCGCGTGCCACGCCAATGGCGCCGATCGATCACATGCCGACAGCCAGCCTCGAGCCCGCTCCGGATCAGTCAGCCGCCCTGGCTGACCCCGTACCGGAATTCCGCTGGCCGGCCCGCGGCCGGATCACCGAGGGCTATCACCGGGGCGTCAACGACGGCATCAATATCGCTTTGCCGGAGGGTACCTCGGTCAAGGCGGCAGAGGCGGGGATCGTCGTCTATGCCGGCAACGAGGTGCGCGGCTACGGCAATCTTGTGCTGATCCGCCATCCCAATGGCTTCGTCACTGCCTATGCCAACAATGGCGAACTCGACGTCAAGCGCGGCGAGACGGTTCGGCGCGGGCAGGTGATCGCCAAATCCGGCGAAACCGGCAACGCGACGTCGCCACAGCTTCACTTCGAAGTCCGCAAGGGTTCGACCCCGGTCGATCCCACCCAATATCTCGCCGGGCTTTAGCACCCGAGGCGCCGATTCCGGGCCGGCCGTGCAATGCGCCGAATTCGAATAAATTAAGCGGGATCTGCGAAAGCCGGTCCCGTTTTTTCTTAAAACCGCGCGGCGAAGATAAGATAGGTCGTCACTTCCGCGACTTGCTGCGCGGCGCCGGCGACATCTCCCGTCTGGCCGTTGAACAGCCGCCGCGCCAATATCGTGACCCCGTAGACAGCCACAGTGCTGCACACCAACGCATTGAGTACGCGCCATAGACTCGCGCCGGCGAGCATGGGCAGCAAGCTCAGCGCGAAAGCGAAAAGCGCAGCGACGCGCAACGGCGGTTGATCGCTCTTTGCGGAAAAGCCCGCGCCTTCGGCGCGTGCGGGTGGGAGGAGAACAAGCGGCAGTAGTCCTAACGTGCGCGAGACACCGCCGGTTGCAATGAGCACCAAGCTGGCGAGCGCGAGATTGTGACGCGCGAATATCCACAGGCTCAAGACGCGCAGCAGCACGCTGCCGATCACGGCCATTGTTCCGAAGGTGCCGATTCGGCTGTCTTTGAGGATCTCGAGGCGCGTTTCGCGTGTCGCGCCGCCTGTCGAATCCGCAAAATCCGCGAGGCCATCCTCGTGAAAGGCGCCTGTGACGGCGACAAGGCATAAAATCGCGAGCGTAGCGGCGAGAGGCAGGGCCAAGCCGAGAGCGTTGCTTGACAAAAGCGTGAGCGCTCCGAAGCCCCCGATCAGCGCACCGGCAAACGGCAACATTTTTATGCGCGCCGTGATCTCTGAGCCGTAAGGATTTTGCTCAAATTCGAACGGTGGAATCGGCAGCCGCGAGTAAAATCGCAGGCACGCCAAGAGGTCTGCCACAAATTCGCTGATAACGCGCCTCACGGTGGTCAGATAAGAGTCCATCGTCGGTTCTTGCTTCAAGACGGTGGATTTGTCGAGGCATCGGGCGGATGACTCCACTGCCAAGCTGGACAGACGAATGTCGGCATGCCACCTCTGCAAATAGAGCTTTGTTTGCCGAATGACCGAGATGATAAAAGCTGGACCTCTTTTGGCTGCGGCGACCGCGACCGAGCCGACTCCTGGGCGCGTGCTCGCCGATGCGCAACTACCGGTGGTCAGCTTTATCGTCGTTAATTACAATTACGGGCGGTTTCTGCGTCAATGCATCGACTCGATTTTTGCCCAGACCTATCCGGCGGTCGAATGCATTCTCGTCGATAATAAATCGACCGACGAATCTGCGGGGATTATTGCAGAGCTCAAGCTGTCCTATCCGCAGCTCGTGGTGATCTACGAACAATCCAATCTCGGCCAGAGCGCGGCATGTCTCGATGGCTATCGCAAGTCGCGCGGGCCTTACGTCGTGCTCGTCGATGCCGACGATTATTATTTCGACACCTTTGCGGAGACACATGTGCTCGTGCATCTGTCGCTGCGCCATGCGACGGGATTTACGTCCAGCGACATGACACAGGTCGTCGACGGCGCGGTCGTCCTCGGAACCACTTTTGAAGCGCGCGGGCCTTCGAGCGAACGCCAGTATTTGCAAGCGCCGCTCAACACGCCCCGGCATTTCCCGAAAGCACTCGCCGGCGGCTTTCAATTTTCCGCCGATGTCGAGGGTCTTCCGCTCAAGGCGATCTCAACGTCCGCAGACGACTGGGTTTGGGCGCCGACGTCCGGAACGATGTATCGGCGGGACGCGCTCGCAATGTTCATCGACGCGCCGCAGTTTCCGGCGCTGCGAAGCGCGACGGATGCATTCTTCAATTTTGCGATCAACGCCTTCGTTGGCAGCGTCGTCATCGAGAGGCCGCTAGGAGCTTACCGCATCCACGGCCGCAACACGTTCACCAGACACCCGTCGTTGAACAATATCAGAGGTTATAACGGCAAAAGCGACATGGCCCCGCAAGCGGCCAGGGCCGTGCTCGACTATGTCCTGCAGAATTCCGAGATTTTCGATCAGCGGATGATGGCGCCGGAGCAGTTGTTTCGCGCGATCAAATCCCTGAGCGGCAAAACGGGCTCCCAAGGCCGGCGGAGATTTCACAAGCTGCGCTTGGCGGCAACGCAGCTCTACTGGCGGCTCAGACGGAATTCGCTATGAGCGCGCCGGCGGTGTGGAGGCAACGACGGCCCTTTTGCCTTGGGCGTTAGAGATACGCCTCCGATCGGCCATACTTCCCGCCTAGAGCTAAGAAAAAGCAAGGGGGAAGAAATATGCTCAAGAAGATCTTGCTTGCGCTTCTCGTGCTGGAGCTCTGCGCCTGCGGCTTCTCGCTGCCGTCGCCATCGCCCTCATCGACGCCGTCGCGGCCGCTCAACGATATGGCCGCCACGCGTTGCAATTCCAGCGGTGGCACGAACTGCTGATGCGCGCCTTGCCTATTGGGCGAGTTGAGTTTCCGGCAAGTCGGCGTAATCCTCGGCGCGCGTTTCGTCATTCGCCGTATTCGGCAGCAGCGCCGAGAGGGTAATGGCGACCACCACATTGGCCACGAAAGCCGTCACGCCGTTATAGACGGCAAAGCTCGAACCGAAGACCGTATGCACCGGCACCCAGGCGGTCGGGGTCCAGGCGAGCCAGGTGCCGATCACCATGCCCGTGGCCCAGCCAGCGAGCAGGGCCCAGCCGCTGAACCAGCGGCTATAGAGCCCGAAGATCACGGCCGGGAAAACCTGCGCCATCCACATGCCGCCGAGCAATTGCAGATCGAGCGCGAATTTGGTCGGCACGAAAAGAATGAAGGCCAGTGCGCCGACCTTGACGATCAGCGACATCAGCTTGGCAAGCACCGCCTCTTCCTGCGCGCTCATCGCCGGATGGATGAACGGCTTCCAAATATTGCGGGTGAAGGTATTGGCGGCGCCGATCGACATGATCGCGGCGGGGACGAGCGCGCCGATGGCGATGGCGGCAAAGCAGAAGCCGACGAACCAATCGGGAAAGATTGCGAGGATCAGATGCGGCACGGCATCCTGCGGGTTTGTCACGTGCACGCCCGCCGCCAGCGCCATATAGCCCATGAGCGCGATCAGCGCGAGCATCACCGAATAGGTGGGCAGAGCGATCGCATTCACGCGGATCGTATTGCCGCTGCGGGCTGAGAGCACGCCCGTCATCGAATGCGGATACATCAGCAGGGCAAGGCCCGAGCCGATGGCGAGCGAGATGAAGGGAAACATCTGCTTCGGCGCCAGCAGCAAGCCGGCGGCGATCTTGCCGCCGCTCGCGGCCGCCTTCTTGGCGAGCGCCGCGCCGGCCGCGTCGAAGATCGCGCCATAGCCGCCGAGCTTCATCGGGACCACGATGATCGCGGCGAGTACGAAGACATAGATCATGATGTCTTTGACAAAGGCGATCATCGCCGGCGCGCGCAGGCCGCTGCGATAGGTGTAGAGCGCCAGGATGACGAAGGCGATCGTGAGCGGCAGATGGCTCATTAAGCCGTGCCCCTCGAAGCCGAGCGCGTCGATCACGTGCTCCATGCCGACGAGTTGCAGCGCGATATAGGGCATGGTCGCCAAAATGCCGGTGAAGGCGACCGCGAGCTCCAGCCATCTATTGCCGTAGCGGCCGAGCACGTAATCGCCGGCTGTCAGATAATTCTTGCGGTGCGCGACCGCCCAGAGCCGCGGAAAGGTCAGGTAGAGCAGGGGATAGATGATGATCGTATAGGGCACGGCGAAGAAGCCGTAGGCACCGACCGCATAAAGCACCGAAGGCACGGCGATCACGGTATAGGCCGTATAAAGGTCGCCGCCGATCAGAAACCAGGAAATCCAGGCGCCGAAGCGGCGCCCGCCCAGCCCCCATTCATTGAGATCGTTGAGATCTCCGCGCTTCCAATGCGCGGCGACGAAGCCGAGCACGGTGACGAGAAGGAAAAAGCCGAGGAAGACGGCGGCCGCCGCCCAGTTCAAATGGTCGATCACCGCTTCTCCCCCTTATAGACGAGGTACGTCACAAGGCTGGAGAGCGGGATCAGAACCACCAGAAACCAGTAGAAGAACGGAAAGCCGAACAGCCGCGGCTCGGTGACGTTGTAAAAAGGCACGAGAAAACTTGCCAAAGAGGGCAGCATCAGCAGCAGATATTTCATCGTCCCCCCGTGCGTCATTCGCAACGCGGAGCGCGTGCCGCGTCACCCTCTGAAGTCGACGGTGCGGAAGAAGACTTAGCCAACCGATCGGCAGCGATCAAGCCTTGACCCGAGGCGCCTATCTGGCGACCACTTCCACGTCCCGGTCGTGCGTGGATTCCACTTTGAAGGTGCTTTGATAGGTTTTGTCGCCGTGGCGCGCGATGGCGACATATTCGCCCTCGGCCAGGACGAGCGAGGGAAATGCGCCGATCAATTCGCGGATCACGTCGCCGCCGGGGGTCAGGATGGTGAAGGCGGAATTGGCCAAAGCCTCGCCGCCGGGCGCATTGACGAGCTTCAAGGTCATCACCGCCGCACGGTGGCGCAGCGTCGCATCGGTTAGCTTGCCGGCCTGCACGTGCAGATCGGCGTTGACGACGGAGTTTGTCGCGTTGGCAATGCCGTTTTGCGCCAGCGAGCCAACGCCCGTCGTATCAAGCAGAGTCGAGACGACATGGTAATTGCCTTCCGGCAGGCCGATGATGTCGCCCGCGCGAGCCTTGGCGACGATCATCTTCGCCTCGGAATTGTTATGCTCGGGCACGTAGACGGAGATAATCAATTTGGACGGATTGATCGGCTGGTCGCCGAGCATCGGGACAATGCGCAGGCCGCCGGCGTTGAGCACAAGCCGCTCGCTCATTGGCGCGCCGGCCATGGTGACGCGCTGGGTCATGCTCGCGAGCCCCATGGCGCAATGCACGATATAATTGCCGTCCGGCAGCGAAAGCGATGGGGTGGCCTCGTTTGACTCGGCGACAAGCCGGTGCGAGCCGTCGGCCTCGGTGGCTTCGTCGAACACGCGCCATTTGAGCCCTGAGCCGATCGGGCGCAGGTCGGCCGCGCTCAAGAGCGCCGACAGCAGCAAGGGATTGCGCGGCACGCTCGGCTGCATATCGCGCCGCAGCCCCATCAGGCCGCCAGGCGGGATGATGGGCGCGATCACGTCGGCATTGCTGTCTTGCGCAAGTCTACTCTGCGCATGGGCGGTGCTCGGCCCGGCGAAGCCGAGCGCGAGCATCAAAACGGCAAATAATTGGACGAGGGGGTGGCGCGGTACGGCGAAGTCCATAGGCCGCTTTTTGCCGGAAAATCCGGCTTTGTGATGGCTTGGGCTATCCGTGCCGGCGCGAAAGCGCGTGCACGGCCGAATATTCCATGCCATTGAGCGCGCGCGATATTTGGAAGTGGAGGCGGGGACTTGGGCAATGCGATGATCGATCTTCTGCGCACGCGCCGCTCGGCGCCGCCGGTGGCGCTTGCGGGCCCCGGCCCGAGCGCGGAGGAGCGCGCGCTGCTGCTGGCGCTCGCCGCGCGCGTGCCGGACCACGGCAAGCTCGTTCCCTTTCGCTTCATCGTTTTCGAAGGTGTGGCGCGAGAGAAGGCGGGCGAGATCATTGCCGAAGTGTTCGCTGCCGCGCATCCCGAGGCGAGTGCGGCCGATCTCGATCGGGAGCGCAAGCGACTCGCTCTGGCGCCACTCGTCATCGGCGTCGTCTCGCGCGCCGCGTCGCATGTCAAAATTCCGGAATGGGAGCAAGTGCTTTGCGCCGGCGCGGTTTGCTTCAATCTGGAGATCGCCGCCAATGCGCTCGGCTTCGCCAGCACCTGGCTCACCGAATGGTATGCCTATGATCGCGCGGTCTTGGAGCGCTTCGGCCTCGCCGCGCATGAGAAGATCGCGGGCTTCATCCATATCGGCCGCAATCCCGGCCCGCGCGAGGACCGCGTGCGGCCGCAGCTCACCGAGATCGTCACCGAGTTCCGCTGACTCGGCCTCATTTGCGCGCGGCGCGGATCGCGGCGACGGTCTCCGGCCGCGCGGTGATGATCCCGTCGAAACCCGTCGGCTTCGCCGCCCGAGAGAGCGTCGCGAAATCTGTCCCGCCGCTTTCAGCCAGGAGCGCCGGCACGCCGGCGGCTTTGGCCGCGAGCAGGGTGAGATTGCGGGCGAGAATGATCGGTGAGCCGGGTGCGTCATCGTCCGTACCCAAGGCTGCCGCAAGCGCGCCGCCGTCGAAGGCGAGCGCCGCAAGCCTCGCGCTGGCGCCGGCAAAGCTCGCCAATTGGAAAATCGCGCCAGGGGTCGCGCCTATGAGCGCGATGATCCGCGTCGTCCCGTCCGCGAGGCCGAGTTCCGCTTCCCGGACGGCGAGCTTGACGCCGAGATGCTGGACATCGGCGCTGTTTCGTGCCGGCAGGACGATCCCGTCCGGTGGCGCCGGCATCAGCGCGTCGAGCTCCGCTTCGGCCCCCGAGTCCAGTCCGCTGACCCGGACATAGAGTTTCGGCGCCCCAGCGGTGCGCCGCGCGGCGCGGACGAATTCCGCCGCCGCGGCCGGGTCGCCGTCGAGCCAGAGCGCGTCGGCGCTGTGCTTCAGCGCCGTCTCGGGCGTCCCGGAGGCGCGAACCGAAAGATGAACGAGCATGAGCACTGCCTTAAGGGTACGTTTACCATGATCGCCGATGGTGAATAGGAACTTAAGACGCCGATGCTTCGGGGCGGCGCAGGAAGATACAATGATTGTGCGTCGATTCATGCATTGGGCGCGGACCGCCGGCGCAGCGCAGCGGGCGGAAGCGGCCGCGGCTCTGGCGCGCGTTTATCTCATTACCGAGCTCGATCCCGCCGAGCGCGAGGAGGCCGAGCTCGCCCTGACGGGTCTCCTG
This sequence comes from Methylovirgula sp., assembly GCA_031291555.1. GTDB lineage: Bacteria > Pseudomonadota > Alphaproteobacteria > Rhizobiales > Beijerinckiaceae > Methylovirgula. The sequence continues at coordinate 9,731 of JARLIV010000221.1, forward strand.
GACGATCCTTCGCCGCTGGTGCGCCGGGCGCTTGCCGAGGTCTTGGCCAGCGCGCCCAATGCGCCGCATCATCTCGTGCTCGGCCTCGCCGACGACCAATCGGATATTTCCTCGATCGTTCTCGGCCGCTCGCCGGTCCTGTCGGATTCCGATCTTATTGATTGCGGCGCGATCGGCGACGCGATTGCACAATCGGCTATCGCGTTGCGGCCGAATGTCTCGCCATCGGTCGCCGCAGCACTCGCCGAGGTCGGCGCCCGCGAGGCGTTGATCTCGCTCGCCGTCAATCCGGGTGCGGAGGTGCCGGAATTCTCCCTGCGCCGGATGGTCGAACGGTTCGGTGCCGATGCCGAGATGCGCGAAGCGCTGCTGATGCGGCCGGGCCTGCCGGCGGCACTGCGGGCCGATCTCGTCGCCGCCATGGCCGATGTGCTCCGCGCCTTCGTCATCGAGCGTGAATGGATGTCCGGCGAGCGGGCGCAGCGCGTGACACGCGATGCCTGCGAACAGGCACGGGTGATCATCGCTGCGACGAGCGAAGAGGGCGAAAATGGCGCCGCGGCGCTGATCGCCCATCTGCGCACCTGCGGCCAGTTGACCGCGAGCCTTCTCTTGCGCGCGCTGCTCAGCGGCAATGCGAGCCTGCTCGAAGCCGCGTTGACGGAGCTTTCTGGCCTGCCGCTGCTGCGCGTCAAAGGCCTGACGCGCGACTGGCGCGGCTCAGGCTTCGCCGCGCTTTATCGCAGAGCGGCGCTGCCCGAGGCGCTGTTGCCAGCCTTCCGGGCCGCAATCGAAGCCTTAAGCATCAGCGATGCCGCTGACGTCTCTGGTGCGAGCCTGTCGCGCCAGCGGGTCGAGCGTGTGCTGACGGCCTGCAAAGCCGACAATACGGGCGAACTCGACTCACTGCTCGCGGTCCTGCGCCGCTTCGCGGCCGAAGCCGCACGCGATGAGGCCCGGCAGTTTTCGGCGACGCTGCCGGCGAAGGCCGAAAGCGTGGAACGCCTCGTCGCGAGCGAGGAAGCGCCGGCCCTCCCGGCACTGGATCACGTTCATGATTTTGGATCGAATCGATCC
>JARLIV010000038.1 GCA_031291555.1 Methylovirgula sp.
AATGGTGATCGAGAAGGCCAAGCGCCTTGTCGAGCACGGCCGCGATGTGGTGATCCTTCTGGATTCCATCACGCGACTCGGCCGCGCCTACAACACTGTCGTGCCGTCCTCCGGCAAGGTGCTGACCGGCGGTGTCGATGCCAATGCGCTGCAGCGGCCGAAGCGCTTCTTCGGCGCCGCGCGCAATATCGAGGAGGGCGGTTCGCTGACCATCATCGCCACTGCGCTGATCGATACCGGCTCGCGCATGGACGAAGTGATCTTCGAAGAGTTCAAGGGCACCGGCAATTCGGAAATCATCCTCGACCGCAAGGTGGCCGACAAGCGTGTCTTCCCTTCGATCGACATCACCCGCTCCGGCACCCGCAAGGAAGAACTGCTCGTTCCCGCCGACATCTTGAAAAAGATGTACGTGCTCCGCCGCATCCTGAACCCGATGGGCACGGTCGACGCGATCGAATTCCTGCTCGGCAAATTGCGCGAGACGCCGAAGGGCAACGCGAGCTTCTTCGAGTCGATGAATACCTAAGGCGACTCTGCGGACTCCCTCATCCTGAGGAGGCCGAAGGCTGTCTCGAAGGATGAGGTGCAAGTGCGCCCGAGATGCTTCGAGACGCTTGCTGCGCAAGCTCCTCAGCATGAGGGCGCATAACCCTTGCGCGCGCCTCGCAAGAGCTATGTGCTCACTCTTCCGGCAAGGGCCGTGGCCGGCGCGTCTCGGGATCGATGGCAACGAAGGTGAAGACGGCTTCCGTCACCTTCACCGTTTCTTCGCTGTCGCGGGCGCGGCTCCAGGCCTCGACCTCGATCTTCATTGACGTGCGGCCGCGCGCGACAAGCCGGCCGTAAAGACTCACCACATCGCCGACGCGCACCGGGCGCAGAAAATTCATCGCCTCGACGCGCACGGTCGAGGCGCGCCCGCGCGCCACGCGCGACGCGATGTTGCTGCCAGCAAGGTCCATCTGCGACATCAGCCAGCCGCCGAAAATATCGCCGTAAGCATTGGTGTCCGCGGGCATGGTGATGGTGCGGATGACAGGATCTTCGTCGGGCGGCGTTTCGCTTTGCGTCAAAGATTTTTCGTTATGGGTCATCGAAGCCCCTTCACTTTCGAGCATCGGTCTATCCGAAAATCGCTTCACATTTTCCGGGCCGATGCTGGTGCATTTCAACGCGCAAGCAGAGCGTTCAGTCCGGCAATATCATGAACCGGCAAAGAGCACACGCCGCCTGAACAGACGAAAGCAGCCGCCGTGCCAGCGGCGGCGATCTGCGCTTGCGCCGGATGGCCCGGCGGCAGTGCTGTGCCGGATTCGAGATCGAGCACCATGCGCGTGTCGAAAGGCGCCGCGAGCGCGGCTTCGTAAAGCGCCTGGCACTCGGGCCCCGCAACGACGATCTCGCGTCCGCGCAGATAAAGATCGAGCGCGTTCAAAATGCCGACATGGCCGATAGGCTGTGCGGTGACCGCCGGGGTCACAGCCGCAAACAGCGCATCGGCGCGCGTGCGCCATTTCTCATCGCCCGTCGCCGCCGCGAGCCGCGCCAGCACGTCGAGCGTGACAGAATGGGCATTGGGGATCGCATCGTCTGGTGTCGGTGTGAGGCGGATCACAATGTCGCGCGCATCATCCGCCGCCATGGCGCTGAGTCCTGTTTCGGCATCGATATGATGGCGCGCGATCGCCTCCGTGAAGGCGATGGCATCGGCGATGTAATCGTAAGCCGTAAGTTCCGTGCCCCTCATATGCCGCGCTTCGTGCAAGGCGAGCGCGGCGCGCGCCATCGCCGCATGATCAAGCGCGAGGCCCGGCTTCACAATGACGCCCGCGCGCGTGCTATGCGCGAGGCGCCGCGCACCGTCGTCGTCGGCAAATTGCAGATGATTGGCGACATAATGATAGGCGCGCGCGGCCAGGGCGATCCAGCGCGTCTCGCCGAATGTCGTCGCCGCATGGACAAGCGCGGCAATCATCAGGCCGTTCCAATCGGCCATGATCTTGTCGTCGAGGCCGGGATGTACGCGTCGTTCGCGCGCGGCGAAAAGCTTTTGCTTGAGCCGCGCGAGCCGCGCTTCGTCTTCCGCGGTCGGCGGCGCTTTCAGTTCGAGGCGATTGAGGATCGTGACGCTTTTGCCGCCTTCGGCCCAATTGCCGATGCGCGAGGCGTTGTAGAATTTGCCGAAGAAGGCAGCGTCCTCGGCACCGAGGATTTCGACAAGCTCGGGCCAGGTCCAGACATAGAATTTGCCTTCCTCGCCTTCACTGTCGGCATCGAGCGAAGCGCAAAAGCCGCCGCCGGCATTGGTCATCTCGCGCGTGAGGCAGCCGACCGTTTCATAAGCGCGCTGGCGGAAAAGCGCGTCACCGAAGTATTGCCAGGCCAGCGCGAGCAGTTCGAGAATCTGCGCATTGTCGTAGAGCATCTTTTCAAAATGCGGCACGAGCCAGCGGTCGTCGGTCGAATAGCGCGCATAGCCGCCGCCGAGATGATCGTAGATGCCGCCTTCCGACATTTTGGTGAGCGTCAGCCGCACGAGATCGCGATATTTTTTTTGGTTCAGCCGGCCGCCGGCGCGCCAGAGAAATTCGAAGATCGCCGGGTTGGGAAATTTCGGCGCGCCACGCAGGCCGCCGTCAACCGGATCGACATAATCGGCGAGTTTCGGCGCCAGGGCATCGGCAATGGCGAGGCTCAAAGGCGCAGCATCTGTCGCGGCGAGGCGGGCCCGGCCAAGCGATTGCCGCACCGCTTCGGCGTTTGAGGTAATTTTACCTTGCTCGTCATGGAACGCTCTGGCGACGCTGCGTAGCACGGTGACGAAGGCCGGCCGGCCATAGCGCGCCTCCTTCGGGAAATAGGTGCCGCCCCAGAAGGGCTCGCCGTGCGGCGTCAGGAACATGGTCATCGGCCAGCCGCCATGTTCGCCGAAGGCGTGCAGTGCCTGCATATAGATATGATCGATATCCGGCCGCTCCTCGCGATCGACCTTGATGTTCACGAAAAGCTCGTTCATGACCGCGGCGGTCGCAGCATCCTCGAAACTTTCGTGTGCCATCACGTGGCACCAATGGCAGGCGGCATAGCCGACCGAGAGAAGGATCGGCCTATTGGCGGCCTCTGCCTCCGCGAGGGCCGCGGGGCCCCAGAGCCGCCAATGGACGGGATTGTCCTTATGTTGCAGCAGATAGGGGCTGGCGGCTTTGGCGAGTTCGTTGGACATGACGGGCCTTGAATTGAGCGGCGCGACGCGCGCGCCGGAAACGATCTATGCGCTCGCCTCGGGGACGGGGCGCGCGGCTGTGGCGGTTTTACGCCTCTCCGGTGCCGGCGTTCCGAAGATTTTGGCGGCGATTGTCGGGAAAGTGCCCCCGCCGCGCAAGGCGAGGCTTGTGACATTCGCCGATCCCGCAAGCGGCGAGCCGATCGACCGTGGACTCTGTCTCTATTTTCCAGCGCCGGCGAGCTTTACCGGCGAGGATTGCGCCGAATTCCACATTCATGGCGGTCCGGCGGTGATCGCCGCGCTGCTGAGCGCTCTGGCGCAATTTCCGGCCACTCGTCCGGCGGAAGCCGGCGAATTTGCCCGCCGCGCCTTCGAGAACGGCAAGCTCGATCTGACCGAGGTCGAGGGCTTGGCCGATCTGATCGAGGCAGAGACTGAAATGCAGCGCCGCCAGGCTCTGCGCCAGACGCGTGGCGCGCTGCGCCAGAAGGCCGAGACTTGGCGGGCAGCGCTCCTCGAAGCAGCGGCGCTGCTGGAGGCCGAAATCGATTTCGCCGACGAGGCCGATGTCACGCCGCTCGCTCGCGACACGCTCGCGGGCCTATTGGCCCAGGTGCAAGAGGATCTCATGGCGGCGCTGGCACAGGGCCGGGCGGGCGAGATCATCCGCGAGGGCGTGAGCGTCGTGATCGCCGGGCCGCCCAATGCCGGCAAATCGACGCTGCTCAACGCGCTCGCCCGGCGCGAGGCGGCGATCGTCTCGCCGCTCCCGGGAACGACGCGCGATGCGATTGAAGTCCATCTCGATATTGGCGGCTTCGCCTTCGTACTGATCGATACGGCCGGCCTGCGCGAGACGACCGACCCCGTCGAGCGCATCGGGGTCGAGCGCGCGCGCGCCCGCGCCGAAGCCGCCGATCTTATCCTTTGGCTGAGCGAGACGGGGGCGCCGCCGCGGGGCGATCTGCCCGCGAGCGTGTCGGTCTGGCCGCTGCGCAGCAAAAGCGACCTTGACGGCGGGACGGCGCCGGGTTTTCTCGCGATCAGCGCGGAGACGGGAGCCAATCTGGATGTCTTGACGAAGAAACTCGCCGGCTTCGCACGGGCGGCGGCGGGGCAGGCGGAATCCGGCCTCATCACGCGCGACCGGCATCGCCGCGCCTTCGTGGCGGCGGCAGCGGCGCTCGACCGGACGCTGCAGGGGATCGGTGGACCGGTCGAATTGCTGAGCGAGGATTTGCGCGAATCCATCCGGGCGCTTGAAAGTCTGATTGGCAGGATCGACGTCGAGGATGTGCTCGGTGAAATCTTCGCCCGTTTCTGCATCGGTAAATGATATGTTTCACGTGAAACATCCTGGAAGAACCTGTGAGTGCTGAGAGCTTCGATGTGATCGTGGTCGGCGGTGGCCATGCCGGCTGCGAGGCGGCGGCTGCGGCCGCCCGCCTTGGCGCGCGTACGGCGCTCGTTACACATTCTTTTGCCGCCATCGGCACCATGTCCTGCAATCCGGCCATCGGCGGCCTCGGCAAGGGCCATCTCGTCCGCGAAGTCGATGCGCTCGACGGGCTGATGGGCCGCGTCGCGGACGAAGCCGGCATCCAGTTCCGTGTCCTCAATCGCGCCAAGGGCCCGGCCGTCCGCGGGCCCCGCGCGCAGATGGACCGCAAGCTCTACCGTGCCGCCATGCAAGCGGCGCTCGCCGCCGTGCCGGGCCTTACGATCATTGAAGGCGAGGCAGCCGAGATCCGCACCGAAGCCGGCCGGGTTGCGGGCTTGGCGCTGGCCGACGGGCGAACCTTGCGCACTGGCGCGCTGGTGCTGACCACCGGCACTTTTCTGCGCGGCATGATCCATATCGGCGCCGAGCGCATCCCCGCCGGCCGGGTCGGCGAGGCGCCGGCGCAGAAGCTCTCGGCCAGCCTGCTCGCCCATGGCTTCACCCTTGGCCGGCTCAAGACTGGGACGCCGCCGCGCCTCGACGGCGCGACGATCGCTTGGGACATGCTGGAGCGCCAGCCCGGAGATGCGGAGCCGGAGCCCTTCTCCTTCCTGACGCCAGGGATCAAGACGGCGCAGATTGATTGCTTCATCACTCGGACGACCGAGGCGGGGCACGCGCTGATCCGGGCGAATATCGGCCATTCGCCGGTCTATTCCGGCGCGATCTCCGGCCGCGGCCCGCGCTATTGCCCCTCGATCGAGGACAAGGTGATGCGCTTCGGCGACCGCGAGGCGCATCAGATTTTCCTTGAGCCTGAGGGCCGCGACGATCCGACGGTCTATCCGAATGGCATTTCGACGGCGCTGCCGGCCGACCTGCAGGATGCCTTCCTGCGCACCATCCCCGGCCTCGCCAATGTCCGCATGCTCCAGCCGGGCTATGCGATCGAATATGATTTCATCGATCCGCGCGAATTGACTCCGGCCTTGGAAACGAAGCGCGTCACGGGGCTTTTCCTGGCTGGGCAGATCAATGGCACGACGGGCTATGAGGAAGCGGCGGCGCAGGGGCTGGTCGCCGGGATGAACGCCGCGGCGCTCGCCGGCGGGCGTGCGCCGGCCGGCTTCGACCGCTCTGAAGCCTATCTCGGCGTCATGATCGACGACCTGGTGACGCGTGGCGTCACTGAGCCTTATCGCATGTTCAGCTCGCGCGCCGAATATAGGCTGACGCTGCGGGCCGATAATGCTGACCAGCGGCTGACTGGCAAGGGCATCGAACTCGGCGCGGTCGGTGGCGAGCGGGCGCGGGCCTTCACGGCCAAGGCGGCGGCTTTGGAGGCGGCGCGAGCACGGCTCAAAAATCTGTCGCTCACGCCGAACGCGGCGGCGCGCCACGGCCTCAAGATCAATCAGGACGGCGTCCGCCGCACGGGTTTCGACCTGCTTGGCTTTCCGGAGGTCGATTTCGCCCGCCTGCGCGGCATCTGGCCGGAGCTTGGCGGCATCGACGCGAAGACGGCGGCACAGATCGAGATCGATGCCAAATATGCTGTCTATCTGGACCGCCAGGCCGAGGACATCGCCCGCTTCCGCCGCGACGAGGCTCTGCGCCTCCCCGACAGCCTCGATTACCCGACGAGCTCTGGCCTTTCGGCCGAGTTGCGCGACAAGCTTGCCGCTATCCGCCCCCAGACTCTTGGGCAGGCCGGACGGATCGAGGGCATCACCCCGGCGGCCCTGACGCTGCTCGCGGCCCATGCCAAATCCCATGCGAAGCGCAGGAGCCGCGCGCTTGCAGAGTGACCGGGACGCGGCGCTGGCGCTCTTTCCGCTGCCGCAGGAGGTTGTCCGCCGGCTCGACATCTATGCCGAACTGCTGCGCAAATGGCAGAAGACGATCAATCTTGTCGCCAATTCCACGCTGCCGCATTTGTGGACGCGGCATATCGCCGATTCGCTTCAGGTCCAGGCGGCCGTGCCTGAGGCCAAGCTCTGGGCCGATCTTGGTTCGGGCGGCGGCTTCCCCGGCCTCGTCACTGCGATCCGGCTTGCCGAGACTCCACGCGCGCGCGTGCACCTGATCGAATCAGATCAGCGCAAATGCGCCTTTCTCCGTGAGGTTTCACGTGAAACATCGGCGCCGGCCATTGTCCATAACGCCCGAATCGAGCAAGTCGTCGATCATTTGGGTGAACCGATCGAGGCTGTGAGCGCACGGGCGCTGGCGCCGCTGCCGGTTCTCCTCGCCTATGCCGAAAATCTGCTCGCCGAGGGCGCCATCGGCGTTTTTCTGAAGGGACAAGAGGCCGATCAGGAGATCAAAGCCTTGTCCGCGGCGGGCCGATACCGCATCATAGAGAAATCGAGCATAACTGCGTCGTCGAGTCGCCTGCTCCTGGTTTTCGATCGGGCGGCGGAAGATAGGCGGGGCGCGGCGGACGAGTTTGGGGCGTAACGGCGAAAAGTCTTCTAAAAGAGATATTTAGAGATATCGCATGGCTGCGCAGGCATTGGATCACGATGATTTTGGATCGGATCGATCCAAAATCATGGATGTGATCGATTCTAGCAATCTAAAGCGGGATTCACGCGAACCGGTATCCACTTTTTCGCATCCCGCTCTAGGGTTTCGGAGACGGCGCGTGGCTTATTCTCCCGATCTTCGCGTTTTGGTCCTGGCCAATCAGAAGGGCGGCGTCGGCAAAACGACGACGGCGATCAACCTCGGCACGGCGCTGGCCGCCATTGGCGAGCGGGTGCTGATCATCGATCTCGATCCGCAGGGCAATGCCTCGACCGGCCTTGGCATCGACCGGAAGAATCGCGGCGTTTCGACCTTCGATGTGATGATCGGCGAGGCGCCGTTGAAGGCGGCGATTCAGGCGACTGCCGTGCCGCCCCTCTCGATCGCGCCCTCCACGCTCGATCTTCTCGGCGTCGAATTGGAGATCGCTTCGGAGAAAGATCGCGCCTATCGGCTGCGGAACGCGGTAAAAGCTTTCGCTGACGATCAGGCGCAGCTCCCAGAGCCTAATCGTTTCACTTATGTTCTCATCGACTGCCCGCCCTCGCTCAATCTTCTGACGATCAACGCGCTCGCCGCGAGCGACAGCGTCGTCGTGCCGCTGCAATGCGAATTCTTCGCGCTCGAAGGCCTGTCGCAATTGCTCTCGACAGTCGAGAAGGTGAGGCAGACGCTGAATGCGGAGCTCACGATCCACGGCATCGTGCTGACGATGTACGACCCGCGCAACAATCTCGCGACCCAGGTCGCGGCGGATGTGCGCGGCTTCATGGGCGACAAGGTCTATGAGACGATCATTCCGCGCAATGTGCGGATTTCCGAGGCGCCGTCCTACGGCAAGCCTGTGCTGCTCTACGATCTCAAATGCAGTGGCAGCCAGGCCTATCTGCGGCTTGCCTCGGAAGTCATCCAGCGCGAGCGGCAATTGCGCGCCGCATGAGTGCGCTTGGAATTATGGTTAAGCGAATATGAAGGCGGCGAATATGGCAGAAGAATCCCGGCCGCGGCTCGGCCGCGGGCTGGCGGCGCTGATTGGCGATGCTGGCGAAGAGGGGGCGGCGATCGCGCGCTCGCGCGGGCAGAAAAAGATTCCGCTCGCTTTCCTGCGGCCCAATCCGCGCAATCCGCGCAAGGCCTTCGACGATCAGGATCTCGAAGACCTCGTCGCTTCGATTCGCGAGAAGGGCATCATTCAGCCGATCCTCGCCCGTACAATCGCGGGCCTTGCCGATCTTTACGAGATCATCGCCGGCGAGCGGCGCTGGCGCGCGGCGCAACGCGCCGGGCTGCATGACGCGCCGGTCATCCTCGTCGAAGCGGACGACAAGCAGGCGCTCGAACTCGCCATCGTCGAGAACGTCCAGCGCGCCGATCTCAACGCGCTCGAAGAGGCGCTCGGATATCAGCAGCTCGAAAACGAATATGGCTATACGCAAGCCGATCTTGCCAAGGTCATCGGCAAGAGCCGCAGCCATGTCGCCAATACGCTGCGGTTGTTGAAATTGCCGGAGAAGACCAAACAGCTTCTGGCCGAAGGCAAATTGTCCGCCGGGCATGCACGTGCGCTGCTGACCCGCGCCGATGCGGACGAGATCGCCGCGCGCATCGTCGCGCAAGGGCTTTCCGTGCGCGATGTTGAGAAGCTCGCGCAAAAGACGGCGCCGCAGGCCAAGCACAAACATGCGGCCGAAGAAAAGGACGCCGATACCCGCGCGCTGGAAAAGGATTTGAGCGAGGCGCTCGGGCTTCTCGTCTCGATCGCGCATCACGGCGAGGCCGGCGAATTGCGTATCCGTTACAAGAGCCTCGAACAGCTCGACGATGTCGTGCGGAAATTGAAGCGCGCTTAACCCGCCTTCCGCTTCGCTTGAAGCGCGACCGCCCACAGCGCGCGCAGGGCGATCTGGTCGGCGAGCTTGGGATCGCGCCGCGCCTTGCCGATCGCCTGATTGAGCGCGGTGATCGTGCGGGCGAGCCGTTCTGACGGCCAGTTGCGGACATGCCGCTCGACAGCGGCGTTGCGCCGTCCGAAGCCCGCACCCATGCCGCTGCGGCCCGCCTCCGCATCAAGCCGTGCCCGGTGCAGCGCCATCGCATGGCGCAGCGCCGCGCCGAGCAGAGCATTGTAATCGCCGCCTTCGGAAAAGACGCGTTCCGTCGTCTTCTCGACAGCAGCGAGATCGCCCTCGAAAGCGCCATTGATCGCTGCGTCGAGCGCGAGGCTTGAAGCATCGGCGACGATGGCGGCGACATGATCCTCGGTCACCGTGCCCGCGCCGCGCGCATAAAGCGCAAGCTTCTGGATTTCCGCCCGCGTGGTCAGCCGGTCCTCGCCGAGCAGCGAGACAAGCAGCGCCTTGGCGTCGGCGTCGATCGTCAGATTGTCGGCGCGCAGGTCCGTCTCGATGAGCAGGGCAATATCCTTGGCGGAATCGGGATAGCATTCGATCGCCGCCGCGCGCGGCGCACTTTCGCAGGTTTTGCGCAAGGGCGCGTCGCGCTTCAGCGCCCCGGCCTCGATGACGATGGTGCAATCGAGCGGCGGCTTCGCCAGCACAGGTTCGAGCGCCGCAATGAAACTCTTGCCTTGCGCATCGATGGCGATGGCGCGGCGGCCGCCGAACATCGGGATCGTATTGGCCTCGTCCGCGAGCCGCAGCGGATCGGCGGCGAGATCATCGCCCGCAAGCTGGAGGAATTGGAACGGATCCTTGGGATCATCGACGCTGCGGGCGATGATCTTGTTCACCCGCTCGGCGACGAGGCCGGCGTCCGTACCGAAGACGAGATAAAGGAAGACATTCGGCGCGGGCTTGGCGATGAAACGGTCGGCTTCGCTGGTTTTGACGGCGACCATTCAGTTCCGCGAGGCAAGTTCGGCGGCGACCTGCGTCGTGATCTCGTCGGCGAGGCGCCGCGCGCTGCGGATTTCCGCGTCGCGGGCGGCGCGGACATTGGTGAAGCGGTTGGTGTTGCGGTCATAGCTCGCCGCGACATAGGCCTTGCCGACGAAGACCTTTTCATTGGCCGTCGGCACGAGGCGGAAGTGCGCCGTCGTCACCACGGTCGCCGAGGTCGCGAGACCCTCGACCGTATCGATCAGCGGCGTCTCCGTCGACTCGTCCAGCGTGATGACGAGATGATATTGCGGATCGGTCGGCGCGCCGGTTCCGTTGAGATCGAGCTTCAGATCGTCGCCGAGGTAATGGCCGAGGCGGCCGGAGATTTCGTCGATCGCCACCGATTGCATCTTCTCGGCCTGGGCGCCATTGGCGAGAAAGCTGCCCGAGCCGTAGAGGGGGCGCACTTCCTCGATGCAGCCGCCCAGCCACAGCAGCGGCAGCAGCAGGCAGAGGCGGATAAGGACAGAGCGGGGATCAGGCAACGACATTCACGATCCTCTGCGGGACGATGATGACTTTCTTCACCGCTTTGCCCTCCAGGGCGCGCTGGACGCCCTCAAGCGCCAGAGCGGCCTTCTCGATCGCCGCCTGGTCGGCATCGCATGCGATGACGAGATCGGCACGCTTGCGGCCGTTCACCTGCACCGGCAAGCTAATCGTATCTTCGACGATCAGGCTGCGGTCCGCAACGGGCCATGGTGCATTTGCGATCAAGGTGTTGTGCCCAAGCCGCACCCAAGCCTCCTCGGCGAGATGCGGCATCATGGGAGCAAAAAGCTGCACAAAAATGTCCGCCGCCTCGCGGAAGGCATAGCGTAGATCGGCGCCGATCTCGGGCGTCGTGATAGCGCCGACAGCGGCTGAAAGCTTGTTGGCGAGGTCGTAGAGCTGGGCGACGGCGCGGTTGAAGCGCAGCCGCAGAATATCTTCCTCGACCTTGAGCAGGGCTGCGTGGGCCAATTTGCGCACGTCGGCCGCCGCGACCGAGAATTCGGCCGGCTTGGGCGCATCGAGGGGCGCCGCGAGGCCCGCGAGCTCGTCGACGAGCCGCCAGGCGCGCTGGACGAATTTGGCCGCGCCCTGGACTCCGGCATCGGTCCAGATCACATCGCCTTCGGGCGGCGAATCGGAGAGGACGACCCAGCGCGCCGTGTCGGCGCCGTAGGTCTCGATGATCTCGTCGGGGTCGATCGTATTTCGCTTCGACTTCGACATTTTCTCGATCGGGCCGATCTCGATCGGCGCGCCGTCGGTGAGCCGTACGGCCTTGCGCCCCTCGGTTGTCGCCTCGATCCTGATCTCGGAGGGAGAGACCCAGGCGCCATCCGCGTCGCGATAGGTCTCGTGCACCACCATGCCCTGGGTGAAGAGCCCGGCGAAGGGCTCCTTCAATTCATCGGCGTGCCCAGTCTGCTGCATGGCGCGGGTGAAGAAGCGCGCATAGAGCAGGTGCAGAATCGCATGCTCGATGCCGCCGATATATTGATCGACGGGCAGCCACTTGCGCACCATCGCATCATCGGTCGGCGCGGCTTTGTCCCACGGATCGGTGAAGCGCAGAAAATACCAGGAGGAATCGACGAACGTATCCATCGTGTCCGTCTCGCGCCGGGCCGGTGCGCCGCATTTCGGGCAGGCGACATGCTTCCAGGTCGGGTGGCGCTCGAGTGGATTGCCCGGCTGGTCGAAGCTCACGTCCTGCGGCAGTTCCACCGGCAGGTCGGCGTCCGGCACCGGCACCGCGCCGCAGGTCTGGCAATGGATGATCGGGATCGGGCAGCCCCAATAGCGCTGGCGGGAGATGCCCCAGTCGCGCAGCCGGTAATTGATCTGCCGCTTGCCGACCGGCGTGCCGTCGAGCTTTTCGGCTTCAAGGCGGCGCGCGACCTCCTCTTTCGCCGCCGCGATGGTCAGCCCGTCGAGAAAGCGCGAATTGATCAGCGTGCCGTCGCCGTCATAGGCCTTGTCGGTAATGATGAAGCCCGCCGGATCGACGCCCGGCGGGCAGACGACGGGCGTGTTGCCGAGGCCATAGGCGTTGGCGAAATCGAGGTCGCGCTGGTCATGCGCCGGGCAGCCGAAGATCGCGCCCGTGCCGTAGTCCATCAGCACGAAATTGGCGACATAGACCGGCAGCAGCCAATCCGCATCGAAGGGATGGCGCACCTTGAGCCCTGTGTCGTAGCCCTTCTTTTCGGCCGTCTCGATGGCGGCTTCCGACGTGCCGCTCCGCTGGCATTCGGCGATGAATCGGGCGAGCGCCCCATCTTTACCGGCGAGTTTGGCGGCGAGCGGATGGTCGGGCGCGAGGGCGATGAATTTGGCGCCGAAGAGCGTATCCGGCCGCGTCGTATAGACGTCGATCTCACGCGCGGCGGCCTTGTCGGTTGGCGCGAGCGCGAAGCGCAGATGCAGGCCCTCGGATTTGCCGATCCAGTTCTTCTGCATCAACCGGACCTTCTCCGGCCAGCGCGGTAGATCGTCGAGCGCGGCGAGCAGATCGTCCGCGGCCGCGGAGATTTTCAGGAACCATTGCGTCAATTCGCGCTGCTCGACCAGCGCGCCGGAGCGCCAGCCGCGGCCATCGATCACCTGCTCATTGGCGAGCACCGTGTGATCGACAGGGTCCCAGTTCACCTTGGATTTCTTGCGATCGACCAGGCCGCCGGCGAGAAAATCGAGAAACAGCTTCTGCTGATGCTTGTAATAGGCCGGATCGCAGGTCGCGATCTCGCGCGACCAATCGAGCGACAAGCCCATGGATTTGAGCTGCGCCCGCATCGAATCGATGTTGGCATAGGTCCAGGCGGCGGGATGTGTGTTGTTCTGCGCGGCGGCGTTCTCGGCCGGCAGGCCGAACGCGTCCCAGCCCATCGGATGCAGCACATTATAGCCGCGCGCGCGCATGAAGCGGGCGACGACATCGCCCATCGTATAATTGCGCACATGGCCCATGTGGATCCGGCCGGACGGATAGGGAAACATCTCGAGGACGTAATATTTCGGCCGCGGATCCTCGTTATGCGTGCGGAAGGTTTCCGCCGCGTCCCAGGTCTGCTGCCATTTGCGTTCGGCTTCGAGGGCGTTGTAGCGCTGTGCGTCCATGCTATCAGGGTTTGATACGTCGGGTCGGGCGGGGGATGTACAGCATTATTGGCCAGACGGGTCAATGATTTGCGAAGATGCGGGAGAAGGCGGCGTGGCCGAGGAAAATGTGCAGCCACAACAAGGCGCTGTGGCCCGGCTCGCGGAGATCCGCGGCCGCATCGCCCGGGCGGAGGCGGATGCCGGCCGTGCGCCGGGCTCGGTCACGCTCGTCTGCGTCTCCAAGACCTTCGACGCCGAGGTCATCCGGCCCGTCATCGCCGCGGGCCAGCGCGTCTTCGGCGAGAACCGGGTGCAGGAGGCCATGGGCAAATGGCCGGCCCTCCGGGCCGAGACGCCGGGGATCGAGCTCCATCTCATCGGCCCGCTGCAATCCAACAAGGCGCGCGAGGCGGCCCAATTCTTCGATGTCATCGAGACGGTCGATCGCGAGAAGATCGCGGTCGCGCTGGCGAAGGAGATTGTGGCGCTCGATCGCGCGCCAAAACTTTATGTGCAGGTCAATACCGGCGCCGAGCCGCAGAAGGCGGGCATCCTGCCGGGGCAGGCAGATGAATTCATCGCCTTTTGCCGCAACGATCTGAAGCTCGATATTTCCGGTCTCATGTGCATTCCGCCGGTCAATGAGCAAGCCGCGCCGCATTTCGCGCTGCTCAACAAGATCGCCGCGCGCAACGCGATCAGGATTTTGTCGATGGGCATGAGCAGCGATTTCGAAATCGCCATCGAGCTCGGCGCGACACATGTGCGCGTCGGCAGCGCGATTTTCGGAGAACGTAAGATGTCGTCAAATTAATCGTTGGATAGGACTGGCTATGAGGGCGCGGAAGTCGTTCCTAAAACAAAAGCTATTTCTGTATTTCGATGAAAATTTTCCGACTGCGGTGGTGAACCACTTTATGTCAGCAAGGCGATGGAGGAAGAAAGTAAGTATTACAACCGCCGTTGAACGGGGAAATTTAGGCAAGCCGGATCGCTTTCATTATTCATACTGTCAGAAGTATAGGCTTGTTTTAGTTACCCTTGATCGCGACTTTGACGACGATCAGGCATATCCCTTTGGCTTCGGCTCGATGTGCGGAATTATTATGATTCGCGCGAGCTCCGCCTCGGTAGTCCAGATAACAGACATTCTTACGCGCATATTGATTTTTCTTACTCGGATACCCTTCCAGCGGAGCTTCTTATTAGAAACGAAATTCATCGCCAGCCGAGACGGCGTTATCATGAGGGGACGAGACGCTGATACGAAAGAAATCAAATCCCTCAGCGTAACGGCTGGCGAAACAACGATTAGCGAAATACGCCGATTTTTTCATTACTGAATTGGCGTTATTATTATCCCGCTCAGTGCTGCAAATCGGCCGGCACTTTGCCGCCGTTCTTCACGAGTTCGGCGATCACATGCTGGCGCAGGCAAGTTGTTCATCGCCGCCGTATCGTGCTCGTCGCCGGTATCTTCACTTCAACGCCTTCCAATAGTCGCGGAAGAAGCCGCGCGAATCGACCTTCGCGATGGGCGCACCGGGAGTCGCCACGCCGTTGAGGCAACGCCAATTGTAGATCGTGTCATGGCCCGTCGCGACCATGGGGATGAAATCCGAATTTGGATTGTCTTTGCACCAAGCCGTCGCGCCGTCGAGACTCTTGCTGAGATTGGCCTTGCCGCATGGCAGGTTGGCGCCGACATTGCAGAGCATCACCTTGCCGTCGGCGCAGCGATAGAAGGTCGTCTGCAAAGCGTCAGCGCCGCTCAAGTTGAATAGTCGCTTGATTGCGCCGGCGAGCGAAGACGGCGCCGGGCGCAGCTGGTCGTCGTTGACGGCTTGCGCGCAATAAGCGCGCGGCGAAGCGGCGTGTGCCGCGGCGAGCGGAAAAACGAGCGCGATGATGCATAGCGCTGCGGGGACACCGATGCGAAAAGGGCCCATTCCTTTGCTCCTCTGAAAAAGGATTTATCTTTTGACGATCAGCACCGCGTCGCGCGCCAGGCGCGGCAAAAGCTTGCGCAAATCTTCGCGGCGCAGCGCGATACAGCCCTCGGTGGGGGCGATATCCGAACGCGCACAATGCAAAAAGATCGCGCTGCCGGCGCCCTTACGTCGCGGCAGAATGTTATAATCAAGCACGATGACAAGATCGTAGAGGCCGTCGTCGCGCCATAAATTCTCGTGGCGCGCGGCGGTGGGGAGGTGAACCAGCCTATTGTAATTTCCGGAGTTCGGATCGTCGCACCAGCCGAGAGTTCGGTTAATAGGGAAAAATGGCAGCGATGCCCGCGGGCGGCGGCCAACTGACGGCTTGAAAAAGCCTTCAATCAGCCGAAAATAACCTGCAGGCGACGCTTGGTCGCCTTCGCGCTTGCGGTTGCTGATGCCGGCTGCCCCAATCGCGCAGGTGATCACCGTTTGACCTGCATGCAAGCGCCCCCGCGCTTCCGCCGCGTAACGCGGCAATGCGGTCGCGACGATTCGGCTGATCCGGTCCGCCGCGCGCTTCGGCCGTGTGAGGCCTTTGTGGGGTTTTGCGAGACGCGTCGAGCGGGACGTCCGCGGTTTCGGGGGCGTTGTCACGAAAATTTGTCCGGACGCCGCTGCGGCGGCAGGAAAGCATAGGACCAGCCATGACGCAGGTTCGCAAGATTTTGATTGCGGATGACGACGAGGAACTTCGCGGCGAGCTTGTCGAGCAGCTCGCGCTGCATGCCGAATTCGAACCGGCCCATGCCGCGACGGCCGCTTCGGCGCTCGCCGCCGCGCGCGAGGGCGCGCCCGATCTCATCATCATGGATGTCGGCCTGCCCGACATGGATGGGCGTGAAGCGGTCAGGCAATTGCGCCACGAAGGCTTCAAGAATCCGATCATCATGCTCACCGGACATGATTCCGAGGCCGAGACGGTCGAGGGGCTCGAAGCCGGTGCGAATGATTATGTGACGAAGCCGTTCCGCTTCTCGGTGCTCCTGGCGCGCATGCGCGTGCATCTGCGCCAGCACGAGGCGAGCGACGATGCGATGTTCCGTATCGGCCCCTTCACCTTTCAGCCGGGCTCCAAACATCTCATCAACGAGAAGGGCAGCAAGCTGCGGCTCACCGAAAAGGAGACGGCGATCCTGCGCTTCCTCTATCGCGCCCGTCAGTCGGTGGTGACGCGCGACGTGTTGCTCAAGGAAGTCTGGGGCTATAATGCCAACGTCACGACCCATACGCTCGAGACGCATATCTACCGGCTGCGGCAGAAGATCGAGCGCGATCCGGCTAAATCGCAGCTTTTGATCACCGAGGCGGGCGGCTATAAGCTTGTGCCTTAACCCGTGAGCCGAAAAGTTGCAGACTTTTCGGATGATCTCATGCGGGAAACAAGTGTGATAGCTCACCCCCGACGGTAGCCATGGCCCGCGACGACGATCTCTACGATCTCACCCGCCATCCGATTCTCGCCGCCTTGGAGCCGGAGGCGCTGCGCTTCATTGCGCGCGAGGCCTCGCAGCGCATTCTGCGCAGCGGCGAAGTTCTTTTCCGTCGCGATGAGCCGTCGGACGGCAGTTATCTCCTGCGCTCGGGCTCGGTGGTGCTTGAGGGTCCGGACGGCGATGAGAAAGTCGTGCATCCGCCAACGCTCATCGGCGAAATGGCGCTGATCGCGCCGACGCGCCGGCCGGTGACGGCCGTTGCGCGCGAGCCCTCGGGCGTTTTGCAGATTCCACGCAGCCTGTTCCAGCGGGCGCTGGCCGAATCGCCGCGCAGCGCCGAGCGGCTGCGCCGGCTCTTGGAAAAGCGCCTGCATGGTTTCGCGCAGGAGCTCAATGCCCTGCGCGAAACCGCTTTCGAGGATTAAGCCGCGACGCCGGTGCCAATCTGGCAGGCGACGCCGGTGCCGCCGAGGCCGCAATAGCCGGCGGGATTCTTGGCCAGATATTGCTGGTGGTAATCCTCGGCATAATAGAAGGGGCCGGCCTCATGGATCTCGGTTGTGATCGGGTCCAATCCCCGCGCCTTCAAAGCCTCGCCATAGCTCGCTTTCGAAGCCTCCGCCGCACGCTGCTGTGCCGCGCTCGTCGTATAGATAACCGAGCGATATTGCGTGCCGACATCATTGCCCTGGCGCATGCCCTGGGTCGGATCGTGCGCCTCCCAGAAGGTTTTCAGCAGAGTCTCGTAGCTGATCTCCTTCGGGTCATAGGCGACAAGCACGACTTCGGAATGGCCGGTCTTGCCGGAGCAGACTTCCTCATAGGTCGGGTTTGGCGTTGGCCCGCCGGCATAGCCGACGGCGGTGGTGAAAATGCCTTTGCCGAGCTGCCAGAACTTGCGCTCCGCACCCCAGAAACAGCCGAGGCCGAAAATAGCGAGCTCGACCCCGTGCGGGAACGGCGGCTTCAACGCATGCCCGAGAACGTAGTGCTTTTCCGCCGTGGGGAGCGGATAGGGGCGGCCGGGCAGAGCCTCGGCGGCGGTGGGCAGAGTCAGGGGCTTGCGGAACGAGAACATAGTAACCTCCGCGATATTTCGCTTGTTCTGAGATAGGGCGCGGCAAAGCCGGAAGCAACGCCCAAACAGCCTTACGCAGCAGCGGCCCGCGGCGTTACGCCTATTCGCGGTTGGAATAGCCGATCTTGGGCCGCCGCTTCTGCGTCACGAGCAAGACCAGCGCCCCGAGCGCCCCGGCGACGAGCGAGGTCGGCGCGGTGAGCAAATGGACGATCAGCGGATCCCAGACAAAATGCGGGACGTGGTGCTGGAGCTCCGGCTTCAGGGCGGCGTATTTCTGCGGCGAGA
>JARLIV010000222.1 GCA_031291555.1 Methylovirgula sp.
GCCGCCGGGCGAGGGGCGCGATGCGACGATACGGGTCTGCGGCAAATGCCATGACGCCGGCGTGCTTGCGAACCAGGCTCTGGACGCGGAAGGCTGGAAGCAGACGGTGGACGAGATGGCCAAAATGGCCGACGGCACGGACGACGACTTTGCCGCCATCACCCGCTATCTGACCAAGGCGTTTCCCGCCAATTAGCCGAACTCGGCATTTGCCAGACGTTGAGACGGCTCAATATTGCCCGTAATGGCCGCGCACCGTGTCGAGGAGCAGGTTCGGATCATAACCGACACCGTTCTTGAACACGGTCTCGACATTTTCCAGGTCGGCGATGTTGCGCGATGGGTCGCCTCGCATCAGCACCAGATCTGCGTCCTTGCCCACTTCGATGGAGCCGATGCGTTTTGTCAGGCCCAGATAGGTCGCGCCGTTGAGCGTGCCGATGCGGATCGCCTCGACGGGCGAGAAGCCCGCCTGGACCAGAAGCTCGATCTCGCGCTGGTCGCCGAAGCCGGGCAGCACCTGGCCGCCGCCGGTGGGATCGGGCCCCGCCAGCAGCAATCCGCCCGCCGCAACAAATTCGCGCTCGAGCCCCAGCTCATTGGTCCACGCCTTGGCCTGTTCCGCCACACGCTCCGGCTTGCGGGTCAGATTGAGGCCGCGCAGATAGAAATAATCCGTGCGCGCCTGCGGGCTCATCATTTCCAGCTGGCGCGGGGGCAGGGTGCGATAGGTCGGCGAGGCATTCTCGAACACCGGCAAGGTCGAGGTGACCGCGACATGGTGCGATACCAGCAGCGCGATCAGCGCCCGCGCCGCATCGCCGCCCGGTGCCATCGCCGCGATGGTGGGATCGCCTTCGCTGTCGGGGCAGCGGTCGGCCGTCTTGCCCGGGTCGAGCTGGGTGTTGACCCAGAAGCCATGCTCGAGATTGTCGATGCCGAGCGCGACGGCTTCGGGATAGCTCACCGAGCAGAGATGGCCGGTGACTTTGAGGCCGTGGCGGTGCGCCTCCTGGATCGCGGCGCCAAGTTCGGCGCGGGTGATGTTCATGTAGGCCTTGAACGAGGTCGCACCCTGTGATGCCCAGAAACCGACGGTGGCGCGCGCGTCTGCCGCGTCGGTGAGCTGGTGCATCTGAATGAAGGGGCTGCCCGGACCTTCGAGATAGGGCGCGGTCACATCCATGTGCGGGCCGGGAATATGACCCGCATCGATCTGCTGCTTGAGGTTGAGGTCGGTATAGGGCTCGACGCTGCCGGTGGTGCGAAGCGTGGTGACGCCGGCGGCAAGATAGAGCCTGGGCGCGGAAAATGTCATTTGCGGCACGATCAGCGGTTCGTCGCCATGGCCGGTGGAATCCAGATTGGGCCGGGCGATGTAATAGATATGGTCGTGCATGCCCACGATGCCCGGCATCACGCTTTTTCCCGTCGCGTCGATGGTCCGGTATCCGTCCGGAACGGCGTCGGCGCCTGGCCGTATCGCGGCGATGCGGCCATTGTCGATCAACAACGTCTGGTCAGGCTGCGGCGGCGCGCCGGTTCCGTCGATGATCCTCACATGCGTGAGCGCGATCCTGCCGGCCGCCACGGTGACGAACGGCTTGACGGCCTCTCCGGGAGCGGCGGCTTGCGGCAGGATGCGCGCGTTCATATCGACGGAAGTGGGCATATCGACAAGTGCAGGCATGTCGACGCGTGCGGGCGCCGCCGCGCCAAGCAGGAGCATTGCAGCGAGTGGCGTCAATCTGCGGAGCATGGCGTGGCGTCCCCTAACCCGCCTTGGACTGTATCATCCGGAACGCCCGCAACAAGCCGACCGCCCAGTACGGCTCTCGAGCGATACCATCGCGTTCGGGGATTGCCGGATCGTTATTGGGTTTGTTGAAGGCGCGCCACCACGAGAGGCACTTGCGGCGGAACATTCGGTGGCGCAGATCCGTGCACTGAGGACACAGATGTTGGGGCATTGCAACAGTTGGAACTCGCTGGATTTTTATGCGTGCAGTCGCTGTCCGACGTTGCTAGCTTCCAATATGACAAACACAAATTGGTACGCCGAAGCGTCTCTCTCCTGCGAAACGCACGTCTTCACTGCCGGCTCGTTGGCGCAGTGCGTTCGAAGATGGGTGAGACTTCCCGAACATCACAGGGCCGCGACCCAGATACGATTGGGCGGACGCACGGGCCACTCGGCGTGCGGCCTTCCCATCCTTGGTCAAGCCGAGATCGTCCAGCTCGCGAACAACCCGGACCTTCACAGGGTTTGAGGCGTCCGCGCCCGGCCTATCGCCGACGGCACCCTTGACAGCCATATACCTCTTGCGACAAGGTATGCATGCCTCTCGCGGAGATGCATGCCAGCATGGCCAATCCCAGTTTCATGAACGGCGTGCCGGAGCTGTTGATCCTGCGCACCCTCTCGACCGGCGAGATGTATGGCTATGAGCTGGTGCAGGCCATCCGCGCCCGGACCAACCAGGCGATCAAGGTCGGGGAGGGCGTGGTCTATCCCGCGCTGCATGCGCTGGAAAGCGACGGCATGCTGCGCTCCCGCCGCAAGCTGGTGAACGGGCGCACCCGCGTCTATTACGCCGTGACGCGCAAGGGCGAAAAGCATCTGGCCGGCCTTGTCCGGCACTGGCAGCACATCACCGACGCCATAGGCCTTGCGATAGGAGGAACAGCCCATGCCGCAACCGCGCTTTGAACGGCCTAATTTTAATCGTATGGCCGAACGCCTGCTCCACGCGGGCATCGCGCCGCGCCATGTCCGCCGCTATGTGCGCGAGCTTTCCGATCATTTCGACGATCTGGTGCGCGAGGAAACGGCAGGCGGCGCCAGCCGCGAACTTGCCGAGACGAGGGCGCTCTCCCGCCTCGGCAACGACGACGATCTGGCCGAAGCGATGCTGTCGCGGCCCGAGCTGCGCTCGCTGACGGCGCGCTATCCCTGGGCGGTGTTCGGGCTTGGGCCCGTCGCGCTGCTGGCATTGAGCGTGGTAGGCGCGCTCTATCTCGAGGTCTGGCTGCTCAATCAATCCGGCGAGATTTTCACGTATATGACGGGGCAACCACCGGGCCCTGTCACCGCAAGGTTGGCGACGCGGATTTACACGGTCTACAACACGCTGGCCGTCTATGCCGTGCCGCTCCTTTTCGCATGGGCGTTCTACTGGCTGGGTTCGCGGCAGCGGATGCGCCCGGCCTGGATCGTCACCGGCGTGGCGCTCCTCTGCGTGCTGGGCGGATTCCAGAACCTGATCTTCTATGACAAGGGCTATGTTGGGGGCGGCATGCTGTTGATCGAATCCGGGCTTGTTTCGCCATTTGTGCATTTCACCGCCGACAGCTTCTTTTCGCCATTCCCCTACGCCGAAGGATTTGCCCGCGCCGCGATGAATCTGGCTGTTGCGGGCAGCGTCTGGTGGCTGTCGTTGCGCAAAAGGGCATCACATGCCCTGGAGCTCTCCCACACCGCGAACTGAGCCGTACGCAGCTTGATCGAGCGCCCCTTCTCACGAAGGGACGCTTTCATGTGGCCGTCAGTTCTTGAGGCTTAATCAAGTCCTCGAGGCTTACTCGGGTTCGCATGGCCGCAAACGCGCGGATGTTCACGTCAGCCCACGCGGTGGTCGATCAGGCTCAAGACGACCGCATCGAGGCTATAGGGGCCGGCGCCGGCCGAGATGACCACGATCAACATGACCGCATATAAGGTTTCCGGCAGATAGAGCCAATCATCGATCCGGTCTGCCCGGTCGATCGGCTTGAATGCTCTAATTCGCGCTCGCCCCGATGTCGCGTCGGCGACAAGGATGAGGACGAGAAGCCCAAATGCGGCGAGCGGTGCGACGAGACCAATGAGAACGGCGCCGCCGGCCGAGAATTCGATGAGCGGCACGCGCCATTGGTTGATTCCGACTGCAGGAACGTGAAGGGACCTCAGTTCGTCGGCAAACACACGATGACGCTCCGCGTTGAACAGCTTGTGGTACCCGGAGAACATAAAGAACATTCCAACCGCGACGCGATTGAGCGTGAGCGCGATGTCGGTCCACCCGATGCCGTTGAACAAGATATGGGTCATCACAATTCACC
>JARLIV010000039.1 GCA_031291555.1 Methylovirgula sp.
ATCAGACCGGCGATTTCGCCGAACTTGTCTGCTCGAATTCCTTCCGCGCCGATGATCCTGAGACGAGCGCCATCGGCATCCTCCACCGCGAAATGCGCCAGCTCGACTCGCTCATCCTCACCGCCGCCGATGCGCATAAAGTGCCGGCGGGCGGGGCGCTCGCCGTCGATCGCGAAGGCTTCGCACAGCACGTGACCGCGGCGCTTGCCGCCGACCCGCGGGTAAGCATCGTCCGCGACGAAATTGCCGGCCTGCCGCCCGCCGATTGGGACGCGGTGATCATCGCCACGGGCCCGCTCACCTCGCCGGCCCTCGCCGAGGCGATCCGCGCCGTGACCGGCGAAGCGGACCTTGCCTTCTTCGACGCGATCGCGCCGATCGTCGAGCGCGAGACGATCGACATGAGCACGGCCTGGTTCCAGTCTCGCTACGACCGCGTGGGGCCGGAAGGCGATGGCGCGGATTACATCAATTGCCCGCTCTCGCGCGAACAATACGAAGCCTTCGTCGACGGCCTCATCGCGGGCGAGAAAACCGCCTTCAAGGAATTCGAGGGAACGCCCTATTTCGACGGCTGCCTGCCGATCGAAGTGATGGCCGAGCGCGGCCGCGAGACGTTGCGGCACGGGCCGATGAAGCCCTTCGGCCTCACCAATCCGCACGCGCCGGAGAAAAAGCCCTATGCCGTCGTGCAGTTGCGCCAGGACAATCGACTCGGCACGCTGTTCAACATGGTCGGCTTCCAGACCAAGCTGAAACATGCGGCGCAAGCGGCGCTCTTTCGCACCATCCCCGGCCTCGAGGCCGCGAATTTCGTGCGGCTCGGCGGGCTGCATCGCAATTCCTTCCTCAATTCGCCGAAAGTGCTCGACGCGCGGCTGCGGCTCAAGGCCGAGCCGCGGCTGCGCTTTGCCGGCCAGATCACCGGCTGCGAGGGCTATGTGGAGAGCGCCGCCGTCGGCCTGCTCGCCGGCCGGCTCGCAGCCGCCGAGCGTCTCGGCCTGCCGCTCGAAGCGCCGCCACCGACCACTGCGCTCGGCGCGCTCGTCAACCACATCACCGGCGGCCACATCGGTGTCATCGATGCGGGCCGCGCCTCGTTCCAGCCGATGAACGTCAATTTCGGCCTGTTTCCGCCGCTGGCCGAGGCCATCACGGCCGAGGGCTGCAAGCGCCTGCGCAGACCGGAAAAGGCCGCCGCGAAGAAGCGCGCATTCTCGGCCCGCGCCACCGCCGATCTCGACACGTGGAACGCGGCCTGGCTCGCCGCCTGCGCGCGCCGCGCGGCGGAGTGAGGGAGAGTTTGGGTACGGATAGCAAAGCGGCGCTTGCCTCGACTTTGCCGTGAGTCGCCGCTAAACCAGCGCGAACTTGAGCCTTTGGCCCCTATCGGCGATGCCGCAGACCCCCGATTTTTCTAGCGCACGGATCGACGACGCCCTGCGTTTCAGCTTCGCTGGAAGCTGGACGATCGATGCCGCGCGGGCGCTTCAGGACAAGGTCGAGCAGCTTATCGCCGAGGCACGCGGCGCGGCGCAGGCGGTGTTCGATCTCGGCGAAATCGAACGGCTCGATACGTCGGGCGCCTTTCTCATCGACCGCACCCGGCAGGATCTGCGCGACTGGGGCATCGAGACGCGATTCGAGCGCGTGCGGCCGGAGTTCCAAATCCTGCTGTCGGAAGCGCGCTATCGAACCTTTCCCGAGCTGCCGAAGAAGCGCAAGAACCTCGGCTTCGACATTGCCGCCGATGTCGGCGAAAGCCTCGTCACGACGGGACGCGACATCTTCAATGCCACCTCGTTTCTCGGCGAGGTGATCGCGAGCCTCAGCCGCACCCTGGTGACGCCGAGGCGCTTTCGTGGCACCTCCGTCATTTTCCATTTCGAGAATTTCGCCTTCCGCAGCCTGCCGATCATCGCGCTGATCAATTTCCTCGTCGGCGGCATCGTCGCGCAGCGCGGCATCTATCTGCTGCAGCGCTTCGGCGCCCCGACCTATGCCATCGATCTCGTCGGCATGCTGGTGCTGCGCGAGCTCGGTGTGCTGCTGACATCGATCATGATCGCCGGCCGCTCCGGCTCGGCCATCACGGCCGAGCTCGGCGCGATGAAAATGCGCGAGGAGATCGACGCCCTGCATGTGATGGGCCTGCAGCCGATCGAGGTTCTGGTCGTGCCCCGGCTCATTGCGCTGATCCTGGCGCTGCCGGCGCTCACCATCGTCGCCAACACCGCCGCTCTCTTCGGCGGCATGCTGGTCGCGTGGGGCTATGGCGGCATCACGCCGGAGAATTTCATCACGCATTTGCAGAACGCGGTCGATACGAGCGATTTCTGGGTCGGCATCATCAAGGCGCCGTTCATGGCGCTCGTCATCGGCCTGATCGCTTCGACCGAGGGCTTCAATGTCGCGGGCTCGGCGGAATCGCTCGGCCGGCAGGTGACGGCCTCGGTCGTCAAATCGATCTTCATGGTCATCGTCGTCGATGGCATCTTCTCCATCTTCTTCAGTTCGATCCGGTTCTGAGCATGGCCCAGATCATCCTCCCCGCCCCCACGCAGACCGAGACCGGCGCGCCGCTCGCGATCAAGGTGCGCGACCTTTCCGTCGCCTTCGGCGACAAGGTGATCCTCAACGGTCTCGACCTCGACGTCCGCAAGGGCGAGGTGTTGGGCTTCGTCGGCGGCTCCGGCATGGGTAAATCGGTACTGACCCGCACCATCCTTGGCCTGACACCGAAGCAACGCGGCTCGATCGAAGTCTTCGGCGCCGATCTCGACACGCTCGATCTGATGACCCGCAAGCGTCTCGAGCGGCGTTTCGGCGTCATGTTCCAGATGGGCGCATTGTTCTCCGGCCTCACGGTGAAACAAAACGTGCAACTGCCGTTGCGCGAGCATCTGCGGCTCACCGGGCGCCTCGCCGACGAACTCGCGATGCTGAAGATCGAGCTTGTTGGCCTGCAGCCCGACGCGGCGGATAAATACCCTTCCGAATTATCCGGCGGCATGATCAAGCGCGCGGCTCTGGCCCGCGCCCTAGCGCTCGACCCGGAACTGGTTTTCCTCGACGAGCCGACCTCCGGTCTCGACCCGATCGGCGCCGCCGAATTCGACGAATTGATCGCCACGTTGCAGAAGACCCTGGGGCTGACCGTCTTCATGGTGACGCATGATCTCGACAGCCTTTATGCGGCCTGCGATCGTGTCGCCGCGCTGGCGGACGGCAAAGTGATCGCAACGGGACCGATCAGCACCATGCTGGCTTCGGAGCATCCGTGGTTGCGAAATTATTTCCACGGCAAGCGCGCCCGGCAGGCGGACGCGGCCTCGCGCCCGCAGGTGCGCGCGGCGCCGCTGCCGGCGCGTTGAAGAACGAGGATTCATGGAAACGCGGGCCCATTACGCGCTGATCGGCGCCTTCACCCTGGCCATCATCGCGGTCGGGTTCTTCACCGTCTATTGGCTCTCGGGGACCAGCCGGCCGCAGGGCACGCATACCTACAAGGTGGTCTTCGCCGGCTCGATTGCCGGGCTCGGCCGCGGCAGCTTCGTGCTCTTCAATGGCGTGCGTGTCGGCGAGGTCACCGAGATCAACCTGATCCCGCAAGACCCGGCGCATGTCTATGCGCTGATCAATGTCGATGCACGCGTGCCGGTGCGCGCCGACACCAAGGCACAGCTCGAATCGAGCGGCTTCACCGGCGTGCAATCCGTCGCGCTCTCGGGCGGCGAGATCAATGCGCCGCCGCTGTCCAAACCAGCTGACGGCGGGCCGCCGGTTATTATCGCCGAACATTCCAGCTTTCAGGATTTGATGCAGGCCGCCCGCTCGATCACCGGCCAAGCCTCGGACCTGCTGACCAAGGCGAACAAGCTGCTCGACGACAATTCGGCGCCGATCAACGCCTCGATCAAGAACGTTGAGAAATTCTCCGACGCGCTCGCCGCGAATTCCGACGGCGTGAAGCAATTTCTTTCCGCGATGACGACAGTCGGCAAGGAGATCGGTCCGCTTTCCGCGAAACTGGCGACGCTCGCCGACGACAGCGACCATGTCGTGAAGGCCATCGATCCCAATCAGGTCAAGTCGATGATCAATGACCTGTCTGAGCTTTCCGCAAAGCTCAACAAGGCCGCCGATAAGGTCGATACCGTGCTGACGAGCCTCAACGGCTTCTTCAAGACAACGGATTCGAAGGGCGCGTTCGAGGAGATCGCGGGGGCGGCGAAATCGATCCACACGCTGGCCGATAACCTTGACGCGCGCACCAAAGAATTGACCGCCAACCTCAATCATTTCAGCAGCGCGGGCCTGCACCAGTACGAGGGTCTTGCGGTCGATGGCCGGAAGACCTTGCAGGATCTCGACGCGGTCATCAGGTCCATCCAGGAAAACCCGCAGCAATTCATCTTCGGCAAGAAAGCCCATTAGGCGCGACAAGAAACGTCCGTAAGATCAATGTCATAACTTGTCGCTACGGGGGCGGCGCGCAATCGTGTGCATTGCGGGAGCCGATTGCCGTGGGTCGCCTCTCGCAAATTCGCAACCAACCACGTAGGATCGCCGCGCGCGATATGGGCGTCGGCGAATTGACCGCGACGACATCGACCGGCAGCGAGGAGGTTCGTGCATGTATAATCTCAGCGATATTCTACAGAGTGCGCAAGGCGGCCAAGCGATCAACAACATTGCCGCGCGGTTCGGTCTTTCGCCGGAGCAAGCCCAGGCGGCCGTTCAAGCCTTGATCCCCGCCATTTCCGCCGGCCTGACCAAGGCCGCCACCAATCCCGGCACGCTCGGCTCGGTGATCTCGGCCGTGACCGATAGCGCGCATCAGGCGTCCTTCAACAATCCGAACGCGGCGCAATCGGCGGACGCGACGCAGAAGAGCAGCGATACGCTGTCGCAAATCCTCGGTTCCAATCACGTGGTTCAGCAGATCGCCCAGCAAGCCTCGGCGGTGACCGGCATTCGCCCCGACATTCTCATGCAAATCCTGCCGGTGGTGGCCTCGATCGCGATCGGCGGCCTGGCCACGTCGCTCCGCAATCAGGGGCTCAGCGGCGCTTTGGGCCAATTGGCGAGCGCGGCCGAACAGGGCAATCTTGGCTCAATTCTGGGCGGCGCGGCCGGATCGGCGAATGGCGCGGGCGGCGGGCTTCTCGGGGTCGTGACCAATCTGCTCAACAGCCTGTTCAGTGGCGGCGCCACGACAGGCGGTGGCGCTGCGGCCAATTCCTCGCTCGGCTCGACGCTCAACTCGCTGACGAATTTGTTCCAGACAGGCAATTTGCCGTCGCATATCACGCAATCGGGCCTGCAGGACGAGATCGGCAAGATTCTCAGCGCCAACCGCTGAACCTGCGACCGGCGTGCTCTGGCATGCAGAAGCTGTGGGAGCGCGCCCGCCCTAGGACAAATTCGAGGCGATCGGGCCGTAGAATTTCGCTTGCAGCGCCTGGCCGACAGTGAGCAACGCTGCAACCATGACGACCGAAACCACGCAGCCGATCAAAGCGTATTCGATCGAGGTGGCTGCGCGCTCATCCCGTACAAACCGCTGAATCAGATTCATAGGGCTCTCCCTTCGCCTATCCTCGCTTGGGAGCGATGGAGGAAGCGTTAAAACGCCGCGCCAAACTTATGGGTTCCCCGGATATCTTGTCTGTCCCTGCGCTTTTGCGCCGGCCTGGGCAGAATGCAATGGCAGCCCCCATTGCAGGCCGATCCGGCTGCGCTTATCTAGCCGATGCGCTGCCGCAAATATGCGCGGCGGCCCGCCCGTCATGCTGATGTGAAATCTGAGAGAGAACACGCAGATAGCTGATATATTTGCAAAAATAACAGTCTCCAACGCGTCTCTCAGGCGCACGGACTGAGCCCCATCCTCCCGCGCAATAGATCAACGAAAGCATGTCATGGCCCGCGACGTTTCCGACCTGACGCCCGTTACGTCGCGCGATCAGCTCGTCGCCTGGTGCGAAGCCGGCGCCAAGCCGCCGACCCAGTTTCGCATCGGCACCGAACACGAGAAGTTTCCCTTTTATCGCGCCGACTTGCGTCCAGTGCCCTACGCCGGCCGCGGCGCGCAGGGCGGCATCCGCGCCCTGCTCGAAGGCATGCAGGCCGAACTCGGCTGGGCGCCGATCGTCGAGGCAGGCCATATCATCGGCCTTTACGACGATGCCGGCGGTGCTATCTCGCTTGAACCGGGTGGCCAGTTCGAACTTTCGGGCGCCCCGCTCGCCAGCGCGCATGCAACAAAGGCGGAGCTCGACCGGTATTTCACGACCCTGAGAAGCGTCGCCGCCGCCCTTGATATTGGCTTTCTCGACCTCGGCATGAGCCCGAAGTGGACGCGTGCCGAGACGCCGATGATGCCGAAGCAGCGTTACGAGATCATGGCCGGCTACATGCCGAAGGTCGGCACGCTCGGCCTCGACATGATGTTCCGCACCTGCACGGTGCAGACCAATTTCGATTTTTCGGGTGAAGCCGACATGGTGAAGAAGCTGCGCGTCGCGCTCGCGCTGCAGCCCGTGATCACCGCCCTTTTCGCCAATTCGCCTTTCACCGAGGGCAAGCTCAACGGCTATCTGTCGATGCGCTCGGAAATCTGGCGCCATACCGACGCCGCGCGCACCGGCATGCTTGCCTTCGCCTTCGAGCCCGGCATGGGCTTCGAGCGCTATGTCGATTACGCGCTCGACGTACCGATGTATTTCGTCAAGCGCGGCGACCATTATCACGACGTCGCCGGCGCAAGTTTCCGCGATCTCCTGGCCGGCCGTCTCGCGGCTCTGCCCGGCGAGCACGCCACATTATCGGATTGGGCCAACCATCTCTCGACGATCTTCCCCGAGGTCCGGCTCAAGCGCTATCTCGAAATGCGCGGCGCCGATGCTGGCCCGCAACCCTTCCTGACCGCGCTGCCAGCGCTCTGTTTCGGGCTTCTCTACGACACACAAGCGCTCGACGGCGCTTGGGAGATCGTCAAAGGCTGGAGCGCCGCGGAACGCGAGAACCTGCGCGCGGACGTGCCGCGTCTCGGCCTCGCGGCCAAGATCGCCGGCCACCCGCTGCGGGAGATTGCGCAAGAGGTTCTGGCGCTTACGCGCGGCGGTCTCGCGCGACGCGCCGTCCGCGACGAGAAAGGCCGTGACGAAACCGTTTTTCTCGAACCGCTCGAGGCCGTCGCATCCGGCAAAAGCCAAGCGGAGAACCTGATCCACTTGTTCAAGACGCGGTGGAACGCAAGCGTCGATCCGGCTTTTACGGAATGCGCGCTTTAGGCGCAGGACGTCATTGCGAGGAGCGCGCCTTCAGCAAACTTCAGCGATACGATTCTTCTGTCGTATCGACGCGCATATGGCGCGGCTCGACAATATCTGGATAGCCCGCGCCGTCGCTGCGCAGCGCGGCTGAGGTCGCGGCGGCGCCGAAGTGGTTTGCGCTAAAGTGGTAGTCTTCCACAGGCGCGCCGAACTGAACGCGGACATGGCCGCCGATGCGGACGCAGCTATGCGTCCCCTCGACAAGAGCGAAGTCCGGCCCATGGGCCGCGCAGGGGCCGAACGCGAAAGCCGGCACGGCGAAAGCAGAAATCAACAGACTCGAAACAACGCAGACCGGGCCCAAAAGGCGCGAATGATCTGACATGATCTGTCCCATCGATGGATTGCCGGGCCGCTTTGGACCCTCGGCAATCTCCTCCTGCGGCGACCGCGGTACGCTGCGATCGACGCGATGCTTTGCGTCAAACTCTCTGTGGCTGTGGTTAAGGACGGTTTGAGGCAATATCATGGAAACGCGCGCAATCTTGTGAATGCGCGCTATACCCGCATCGGATTTGTCCGAAAAACCGCCGCGCACTTTTCGGTCCGATGCTCTAACCGCGCCAATCCCCGAGAGCGGCTTGGACCAACGCCAAAACCGCCACGGCGGCCGTATCGGCCCGCAAGATCCGAGGCCCAAGCGAAATCTGCATGACCTGCGGCAGGGCCAGCAGCGCAGCGCGTTCCCCCGCGTCGAAACCGCCTTCCGGCCCGACCAAGACCGCGAGCGGCGCGTGTGTTTGCGCGGCCGCCGTTAGGGCCAAAAGCGGATCGCGCACCGGCGCCTCTTCATCACAGAAGATCAGCAGCCGCTCCGCCGGCCACGCCGCAAGCGCCGCCTCCAATTTCAGCGGCGCGGCAACCTCCGGCACGGCGAGGATGCCGCATTGCTCCGCCGCCTCAATGACATTCGACTGCATCCGCCCGGCATTGAGGCGCTCCGCCTGGGTGTGGCGGGTCAGGACCGGCTGAAGACGGCTCGCCCCCATTTCGACAGCTTTTTGCACCATATAATCGAGCCGCGCGTGTTTCAGCGGCGCGAAGAGATAGTGCAGATCGCCCGGCCGCTCCTGCGCCCGTGTCTGCGTGTGCACGATCAGGCCTGTCTGCTTGCGGCCGCTCGCCTCCAGCGCCGCACGCCACTCCCCGTCCCGGCCATTGAAAACAAGGAGTTCGGCGCCATCGGAAAGACGCAATACGTTGCGCAGATAATGCGCCTGGGACGGAGGCAGGTCGATCCGCGCAGCGGCCGCGAGCGGCCCCTCGACGAACAGGCGCCGTGTTGTGAAGTCGTAGCGTGCCATTCTCCCTCCATCGCCGGGGTGCTTGCCCCTCGCGTGGGGATTTTGCTATGAGACCAATACGTTACAGTCAAAACCATTTTGCGGGGTAAGCGATGTCGATAGAGCTTTTCCGAACCCGCGGGACGGCTCTGGCTCTGGCCGGGCTAGCCCTGACGGCGGTGCTGCCACTGACGTTCTCTCTGTCGATGGGCTTGAGCCAGCCGGCCAAAGCGGCCGAATGCAGCGAGGATATCGGCAATCTGTCCAACAAGCGCATGGACATCATCCAATCCCTGAACAAGCTCGCCAAATCCTCCGCCAAGGGCCAGCTTGATCCGGCCCTCTCCTGCCCGAAGCTGCGCGCGCTCGCCGAGTCCGAAAAAGCGCTGCTCGACTATCTGGCCAAGAACAAGGACTGGTGCTCCATCCCCGACGAAGCGATCATGAATCTCAATAAGAGCTACATGCATTCGAAGGAAATCGCCGGCAAGGCCTGCGCCTTCGCGGCCCAGGAAAAGAAAAATCAGGCGGCTGGCAGCGACCCGCTGCTCGGCGGCCAGAAATTGCCGACCGGACCTCTATGAGTTCCTCGCCCGGCGCGAGCCTGCCCGATTCCGCCGGGTTCTCCCTGCTTCGTCATGCGCCGCCGAGCTGGCAACCCTATATTCTGCTCGCCCGGCTCGACCGGCCGATCGGCTGGTGGCTGCTTCTCTTACCGTGCTGGTGGGCCTCGCTGCTCGCCAGCAATGTGAAACATGCGCCGCCGAATCTCTGGCATCTTGCCCTGTTCCTGATGGGCGCAGTGGCGATGCGCGGCGCGGGCACGACCTATAACGATTTCCTCGATCGCGACATCGACGCCAAAGTCGAGCGCACCTGCAACCGGCCGCTCGCTTCCGCCCGGGTCAGCCCGCGTGCGGCGGCGACGTTTCTCGTCGCGCAGGTACTGGTCGGGCTCGCAATTCTCCTCTGCTTCAACGGCTTCACCATCGCGCTGGCGCCAGCCTCGCTCGCCATCGTCGCCGTCTATCCGCTGATGAAGCGCATCACCTTCTGGCCGCAGGCGGTGCTGGGTCTCGCCTTCGCTTTCGGCGCGCTGGTCGGCTGGGCAGCGGAAATGGCGAGCCTGGCCTGGCCGGCCGTCTTCCTCTACGCGGGCGGCATCTGCTGGACGATCGGCTACGACACGATCTATGCGCTGCAAGACATCGAGGACGATTTGATCGCCGGGGTGAAATCGACCGCCCTACGGTTCGGCAGCCGCGTGCGCGAGGCGGTCGGCCTATTCTATGCCTTCGCCTTCGGCTTGATTGGCATCGCGCTCTTTACCGCCGGCGCCGCGCGCGGATGGGCGCTCATCGGCTGGCTCGGCCTCGGCGCGCATTTTCTGTGGCAGATTATCCGGCTCGATCCGGCTGACCCGCGTTCGGCGCTCAGGCTGTTCCGCTCAAATCGCGATGCCGGATTGATTTTCGCGGCCGGCCTTGCCGCGCAGGCTTTGCTTTAAGCTCTCGCCTATTCCCGGCAAGTGATGATGAAGGAATTGGGGTCGAGCTTCAGCGGCTTGGCGCCGGGGGTCGCGCCCGTCACGTCCGAAGCCGCACCGAAGGCAATCGGCTCGGCGAGCCCATGTGCCTCGCACCAAGCTGACGCGACCACTTGGCCGCAAGCCTTGTCCTTGCCGAGGCAATCCCCGGTGCCATAGCCATCGTCGGCGGGGATGACGAAGGTTTCGGTGAGGGCAGCCTGCTGCTTCCCCGGCGCGGCACGGGCTTCGGTGCGCATCGCCGCCAGGGCGAAAAGACCGGCCAAAATCGACAGGCCCAGCGGCAGGATCCGCCGGTAATCGCGCACGATAAACGTCATTACGCCCCCCAAATGACCTGAGCGCATGACTGGTACCCCGCGTCCGCGCGTGCAGAAATCCGTGAATCGGAAATCCGGCAGGCAGTCCAGTTTTCGCCGGGCGGCGCTAAGAAAGGGTTAAGTTCTTCATTCGGAACGCCTTGACCCTCCCCCTGTTCTCGCGCATGGTCGCGGAGATGATGTGCTCTTATATCCGTCCCGACCGGATTATTATTCGCTAGCCTCGCGCTGGCCGGAGCCGTCTCGTCCTCATCCCGAGTTCAGAACAGTCCTCCCCGGCCAGCCAAGGCTGCTAAAGGGAAGTTATGTCTTTGCAGCTCTACAATACGCTGACGCGGCAGAAGCAGGAGTTCGTTCCGCTCAATCCGGACAATGTGCGGATGTATGTCTGCGGGCCGACGGTCTATGACTTCGCCCATATCGGTAATGCCCGGCCGCTCATCGTCTTCGACGTGCTCTACCGCCTGCTGCGCCACCTCTATGGCGCGGAGCATGTCACCTATGTCCGCAACATCACGGACGTCGACGACAAGATCAATGCGCGCGCCGCCGAGCGCGGCATTTCGATCCGCGAGTTGACCGAAGAAACGAATGCCATCTTCCAGGCCGATGCCCAGGCGCTCTTGTGCCTGGAGCCCTCAGTGCAGCCCCGCGCGACTGAGCATATCCATGCGATGATCGCCCTGATCGAACGGCTGTTGCTCGCCCGCCACGCCTACGTCGCCGAGGGGCATGTTCTCTTCGACGTGCCGTCGATGCCCGATTATGGCAAGCTCTCCCGCCGGCCGCTCGATGAGATGGTTGCGGGCGCGCGTGTCGAAGTCGCGCCCTATAAGAAAAGCCCGATGGATTTCGTGCTGTGGAAGCCTTCCGCGCCGAACGAGCCGGGCTGGGAGAGCCCCTGGGGTTATGGCCGGCCCGGCTGGCACCTCGAATGTTCGGCGATGAGCTGGCAATATCTCGGCGAGGTCTTCGATATCCACGGCGGCGGCATCGATCTCGTCTTCCCGCACCACGAAAACGAAATCGCCCAGACCTGCTGCGCCTTCGGCCATGAAGTGATGGCGAACTACTGGCTGCACAACGGCTTCCTGCAGGTCGAAGGCCAGAAAATGTCGAAGAGCCTCGGCAATTTCATCACCATCCGCCAGGCGCTCAAGGACTGGCCCAGCGAAGTCGTGCGCTTCAACATGCTGAAGGCGCATTATCGCCAGCCGATCGATTGGACACTCACGAGCCTCAACGAAAGCCAGCGCGAACTCGACAAGTTCTATCCGCTCGCCAAGCAATTCGCCGTGTCGGAAGCGACGCTGGCGCCGGAGTTTCTGCTCGCGCTCGAAGACGACCTGAATACGCCCGAGGCGATCACCGTGCTGCGCCGGCTCTATCGCGAAACGCAGGAGGGCGATGTCGCGCTAGCGGGCACACGCTTTGCCTCTTGCGGCCATTTCATTGGCCTCTTCCAGTCCGAGCTTGCCGACTGGAACCCGGCGCCCATCCTCTTCGACAAGAGCCATGTCGAAAGCCTGATCGAGGCGCGGCTCGCCGCGCGCAGAGACAGGAACTGGGCGGAATCCGATCGTATCCGCGACGAATTGATCAGCATGGGAATCGCGCTGAAGGATAACAAGGACGGCACGACGAGTTGGGAGGTGAAGCGATGAATGCCTCTCTCGCCAAGCCCACTTTGCGGCCCTTTTTGCCGCAGGACGCTGCTGTTGTCGCGCAAATCTTCCGCGACGCCATCGAGGATCTGACCGGCGACGATTACGACGAGGCGCAGCGCAGCGCCTGGATGGCCGGCGCCGCCGACGAAGCGAGCTTTGCCAAGCGTCTTGCCGCGCAGACCACATTGCTCGCGCTGCGAGATGGTGAGCCCGTCGGATTCGTCAGCCTCAAGGGCAACGATCTTCTCGATATGCTCTATGTGCGGCCCGAGGCGGCCGGCGAAGGCGTCGGCACGCTCCTCGCCAATGCGGCCGAGACGCTGGCGCGCGGCCGCGGCGCGAAGATTCTCAACGTCGATGCGAGCGACACCGCCCTGCCCTTCTTCGAAAAGCTCGGCTTCAAGCCGCAATTCCGGCAGAGCATCGCGCTCGAGGGTGAATGGCTTGCGAATACGAAGATGGCAAAGGCGCTCGATGCGGGGAGCAAAAGCCCATGAGCCGCGAACGTCTCTACCTTTACGACACGACGCTGCGCGACGGCGCGCAGACGACGGGCGTCGATTTCTCGCTCGACGACAAGCGCCGCATCGCCGCGCTGCTCGATGTGCTCGGCGTCGATTACATCGAGGGCGGCTATCCAGGTGCCAATCCGCTCGATACGGAATTTTTCGCCAAGAAGCCGAAGTTCGCGCACGCCAAGTTTTCCGCGTTCGGAATGATCCGCCGCAGCGGCCGCTCGGCCTCAAACGACCCCGGCGTCGCCGCTTTGCTCGATGCCGATGCGGACGCGATCTGCTTTGTCGCGAAGTCCTGGGACTATCATGTCCGCGTCGCGCTCGGCACGACGCTGGAGGATAATCTCGCCGGCGTCGCGCAATCGGTCGAATATGCCGTCAAGCGTGGGCGCGAGACCATGCTCGATTGCGAGCATTTCTTCGACGGCTACAAGGCCAATCCAGCCTATGCGCTGGAGGTTGCCCGCACCGCTTATGCGGCCGGCGCGCGCTGGATCGTGCTCTGCGACACCAATGGCGGCACGCTGCCGCACGAAGTCGAGCGCATCGTCGGCGACGTCGCCAAGCACATCCCGAATGAGCGGATCGGCATCCACGTGCATAATGACACAGAGAACGCCGTGGCGAACTCGCTCGCCGCCGTGCGCGCCGGTGCGCGGCAGATCCAGGGCACGCTGAACGGGCTTGGCGAGCGCTGCGGCAATGCCAATCTCGTCTCGATCATCCCGACCCTGCTGCTCAAAAAGGATTATGCCGACGCCTATGACATCGGCGTGTCGCATCAGCAGCTTGCCGCGCTCACCAAGGTCAGCCACACGCTCGACGAGCTTTTGAACCGCGCTCCGGACCGGCATCAACCCTATGTCGGCGCTTCGGCCTTCGCCACAAAAGCGGGCATCCACGCGTCCGCGGTGATGAAGGAGCCCGCCACCTACGAGCATATCGTGCCGGAGGCGGTCGGCAATCGCCGCCGCCTGCTCGTCTCCGGCCAGGCCGGCAAGTCCAATATCCTGGCCGAACTCGAACGGCTCGGTGTCACACTCGACAAGGACGATCCGCGCCTCGCGCGTCTGCTCGAGGAGGTGAAGGAAAAAGAGGCGCAGTTCTATGCCTATGAAGGCGCCGACGCCTCGTTCGAACTGCTGGCGCGGCGCAGCCTTGGCACCGTGCCTGATTATTTCGATGTGGAACGCTTCAGCGTCAGCGCCGAGCGGCGCCACAATGCCAAGGGCGAATTTGTCACCGTCTCGGAAGCGGTGGTGAAGCTGCGCATCGGCGAGGACATTTCGATCTCGGTCGCGGAAGGCAACGGGCCGATCAATGCGCTCGATCTCGCGCTGCGCAAGGACCTCGGCAAATATCAGCCCTTCATCGAGGATCTCGAACTCGTCGATTATCGCGTGCGCGTCTTCCAGGGGGGCACGGATGCGGTGACGCGCGTGCTGATCGAATTCAGCGACGACAGCGGCGAGCATTGGTCGACCGTCGGCGTCTCGGCGAACATCATCGACGCCTCGTTCCAGGCGCTAACCGATGCGATCACCTACAAACTGCTGAAAGCGGGCGCGAAATAAAGTGTTTTCGAGCGAAGGGGGCCGGTCCGCTGGAAGAAAACACGTCGAAATTGGAGATTCCAGAGACCTTCCGCCGAACCGGAAGGTCTCCCGCGAAAAAGAAAACGCCCGCCGGATGGGAGGAGGATCCGGCGGGCGTTTTAGCGCGCGAGTCGCGGGAAAGCTCTCGCGGCAGACCAGCTAGCCCCGCCGAGGAAAGGCAACACATCTCAAGGCGGGACGAACCGGAATTGAAATTTTATTAAATGCTTTTGCGGCGCAGCAGAAGCTTGATTATCGCGGCGCTGTTATGCACTCAAAGCATGAATTGGTGGGCGATCCGCATCCTCCATCCGCCTCGCAAGGCAGCTCGCCCTCTC
This sequence comes from Methylovirgula sp., assembly GCA_031291555.1. Taxonomy (GTDB): domain Bacteria; phylum Pseudomonadota; class Alphaproteobacteria; order Rhizobiales; family Beijerinckiaceae; genus Methylovirgula. The sequence continues at coordinate 14,605 of JARLIV010000039.1, forward strand.
GAATTCCCCAGAACCGCGGCGTCATGATAGAAACTTTCGATATATATATGCAAAATTGCATATGCTTAGCGAAGGAGGGGTGGCCGGCGATGGGCGCCCGCGAGCCCCCAGAATTCGACCGCCAACCTTGTGATTTAGCCCTATTCCGCCGCGTCCTTCCGCGGCGCGGAACGGCGCTCCAGGACCGGCTTCAAATAATGGCCGGTGTGGCTGCGTGGCACTTTCACGATATCCTCCGGCGTGCCCTGGGCGACGATCGTGCCGCCCCCGTCTCCCCCCTCGGGACCGAGATCGATGATCCAGTCGGCTGTCTTGATGACATCGAGATTGTGCTCGATGACGACGACGCTGTTGCCGCCTTCGACGAGTTGATGCAGCACTTCGAGCAGCTTGGCGACATCGTGGAAGTGCAGGCCCGTCGTCGGCTCATCGAGGATATAGAGCGTGCGGCCGGTGGCGCGGCGCGAGAGCTCCTTGGCGAGCTTCACCCGCTGCGCCTCGCCGCCTGACAGAGTGTTCGCCTGCTGGCCAACCTTGATATAGCCGAGGCCGACGCGCGAAAGCGTCTCCATCTTCTCGCGGATTGAGGGCACCGCCTTGAACAGGGCCCCCGCCTCCTCGACCGTCATGTTGAGCACGTCGGCGATCGACTTGTCGCGATATTTCACCTCCAGCGTCTCGCGCTCATAGCGCGTGCCTTTGCAGACGTCGCAGGTGACATAGACA
>JARLIV010000223.1 GCA_031291555.1 Methylovirgula sp.
CGATGGCGAGCGGTGCGCCGGCCCGCGCACCGATCAGAAGGTCTTCCTCGCCCTCGAAGAGAAAGGCGAGCGCGAAGGCGCCCTTCAGTTTCGGCAGGCTTTCGGCTACCGCCTCGACCGGCGTGAGGCCCTGGGCCAAGGCCTCGCCGACGAGATGCGCGACGACCTCGGTATCGGTCTCGGACTCGAAGGCATGGCCCCTGGCTTTCAGCTCCTCGCGCAAGGCGCGGAAATTCTCGATAATGCCGTTATGGACGACGGCGACCTTGCCGTTGCGATGCGGATGGGCGTTCTCGGCCGTCGGCTTGCCATGCGTCGCCCAGCGCGTGTGGCCGACGCCGGAATGGCCATGGAGTGGTTCGGCGGCGAGCAGCGCCTCGAGATTCTTGAGCTTGCCCGCGGCGCGCCGGCGCACGAGCTTGCCGCTCTCCAGCGTGGCGATGCCGGCGGAATCATAGCCGCGATATTCAAGCCGGCCCAGGGCTTCGACGATCGGTCCCGCGACCGGGCCATTTCCAAGAATACCAACGATTCCGCACATATGGCCTTCCTTTGCCGTCACCGGCACTGCCGGGACTTAATGCGCCCGGGTTTCGTTAGCAAATCAGAGAGCAATAGGCTCCATAAAGTGAACGCTTGCCCAATGCGTCACCGCAGCCAGGGAGCCGAATGACCCTTCTGGCCAAAGGCCAATCGGCCCAGATCGGGCCGCCGCTGAGCCGCGGCCTGCCGCTCGTGGCACTGTGGACGCTTGCCGGCATTTATGCCGGCCTGGCGCTCGGCCTCTGTCTTGTGCCTGCCGGCGGCGGATTGCGCAATGGCGCTGGTTCCGTCGTGGGGAATGATTTCCTCACATTCTACACCGCCTCGATTCTCGTCCATGCGGGCAAAGCCATCGCGGTTTTCGATCAGCCGCGCTTTTTCGCGCTCCAGGATTCGATTTCCGGGCTCGCCCAGCACTTTCCCTGGGCCTATCCGCCCATTTTCCTGCTCTTCGTGGCGCCTTTGTCGCGTTTGCCCTATCTCGTGGCGCTGGCGGCCTGGGTTGGCGCGGGCGCCCTCGGCTTCGGGCTCCTCGTCCGGCGCCTCTCCGGCCTCGCCCTGCCGCTTGTCCTGATCGCGCCGCCGCTGATCCAGAACGCCGCCGACGGCCAGAACGGCGCGCTGACCGCCGCGCTGATCGCCGGGGCCATTCTGGCGCTCGTCAATCGCCGCGCCCTGCTCGCAGGATTTCTCTTCGGCTTGCTGGTCTATAAGCCGCAAGTCTTCATTCTGGCGCCGGTCTGCCTTTTGGCCGCCCGCGAATATCGCACGCTGCTGATGCTCGCCGCGACGAGCGCCGCACTTGTCCTGCTCAGCTTCGCCTGTTTCGGCTCCGACATCTGGTGGAAATTCGTGGCGCATCTGCCGGACCACGCGGCCGCGATCCTCGGCGATCCGGTGCAGAGCAATCGCGTGCCGACCGTCTTCGCCGCCGTCTACAAGCTGACGCTGAATCATAGGGTGGCTGAAATCGCGCAGGCAATGGCGACGCTCGGCGCCTTCGCGCTCGTCTTTTGGGTCTGGCGGCGCGCGCAGGGTCTTTTCGCCCGCGCGCTCGCATTCTGTGTCGCGATGCCTTTGGCGACGCCGATCATGCTTGAATACGATTTGGCGATTTGGGCTCTGCCGATGGCAATGCTCGCGGCGCATCTATGGCGCCAGGGCGGTACCTGGCTGGATTGGGCGGCGCTGGTGCTGCTCGCCTTCCTGCCGTCCATGATCTGGATCACAGCGGGTTCGGGCCTCAATCTTTGGGCCTTCGTGATCCTCGCCTTCGTGCCGTATGTGATCTTCGCCGCGCGCCGCGCGGACGGGACGCTGCCCGCCTAACCGTTATTTCTTGTGCTTGTCGCGAAATGCTTTCGCCCAGCCCGGCTTCTCGACCTGACGGCTGCGAGCGAGCGCCAGCGCGTCCGGTTCGACATTCTCGGTGATGACGGAGCCGGTTCCGATATAGGCGCCGTCGCCGACCTTCACCGGCGCGACCAGTGCCGAATTGACGCCGATAAAAACGCCCTCACCAATCTCGGTGCGGAATTTAGCGAAGCCGTCGTAATTGCAGGTGATGGTGCCTGCGCCGACATTGGTCTTCGCGCCGATCGAAGCATCGCCGATATAAGCGAGGTGATTGGCCTTGACGCCCGCGCCGAGCACTGAGGCCTTCACCTCGACGAAATTGCCGATGTGCACATCTTCTGCCAGCACCGTGCCGGGGCGCAGCCGCGCGAAAGGCCCGATGATGCTGCGCGGGCCGATCTCGGCGCCAGTAAGATGCGAAAAAGAGCGGATCGTCACGCCGTCGCCGACCTTCACCCCTGGGCCGAAGAAGACATCCGGCTCGACGAGGACATCGCGGCCAAAGATCGTGTCATGGGAAAGCTGCACACGGCTTGGGTCGACGAAGGTAACGCCCCCGCGCATCGCATGCGCCTTGAGCCGCGCCTGCAAAACGGCTTCGGCCGCCGCGAGCTGCTGGCGGTCATTGATGCCGAGCACTTCCTCTTCCGGTGCGTCGATCGCGACGGCGCTCATACCTTCCCGCCGCGCCGCGGCGACAATATCGGTGAGGTAATATTCGCCCTGCGCATTGGCCGCGTCGATCGATTCAAGCAGCGCCAGCGCCGTCGCGCCGCCGATCGCCATCAAGCCGGCATTGCAGAAAAGAATCTCCGCCTCGCTATCGCGCAGATCGCGGTCCTCGCGGATCGCGACCAGCGTGTCACTTTCCTGAATGAGGCGGCCGTAGCCGCGCGGATCACTAGCCAGAAAGCCGAGCGCCGCGACGGCGCGGCCGGGCGCCGCGAGCCCGGCGCGCAGCCGCGCAAAGGTTTCCGGCTGCACCAGCGGCGTGTCGCCAAAAGCGACGAGGATATCATCATAGCCTTCGGCAATCGCGGCCCTGGCCGCAAGCACCGCATGAGCGGTGCCGAGCGGCGGCGACTGGACGAAGACGTCGATATTAGGTGCGATGCTTTGGGCCTCTTTGACGACGGCGTCATGGCCCGGCCCGACGACGAGCGCCACGCGCTCCGCTCCGGCCGCGCTCACCGAGGCCAGCACATGCGCGAGCAGCGAGCGGCCCGCCAGTTCATGCAGCACCTTCGGCCGATCCGAGCGCATGCGCTTGCTTTGGCCGGCCGCGAGGACAATCGCGAGACAGGTTCGTTTTTGCGCGTCTTTAGAAGTCATCTTTTGGTTATCCGCGGCC
>JARLIV010000224.1 GCA_031291555.1 Methylovirgula sp.
CGCATAGCCCCAGGCGAAACGGCCCTTGACGCAGGAATGGCCGTGGTTCGCTTTGCCGTCCTTGTAGGGCATCATGCGGACGAGTTCGTCGCCGCGCATCTCCGCCTTGAAGGTACAGCCGACGCCGCAATAGGCGCAGGTCGTGACGACCGAATGTTCCGGCTGGCCGATGTCGTAAAGCGATTTCTCGGAGAGCGTCGCGGTCGGGCACGCCTGCACGGAGGCGCCGCAGGAGTCGCATTGGGAATCGAAGAAATTCTCCATCTGGCCGGGCGAGATGCGGCTCTCGAAGCCGCGGCCGTCGACCGTCAGCGCGAATGTGCCTTGCGTCTCCTCGCAAGCGCGGACGCAGCGGTTGCAGACGATGCACTTCGACGGATCGTAAGCGAAATAGGGGTTGGAGACGTCCTTTTCGTCCTTGAGGTGGTTCTCGCCTTCGTAGCCGTAGCGGACTTCGCGCAGGCCGACGACACCGGCTTGCGTCTGCAATTCGCAATTGCCGTTGGCGGCGCAGGTCAGACAATCGAGCGGGTGGTCGGAGATGTAGAGTTCCATCACGCCATTGCGCAGAGCCTTCAGCCGCGGCGTCTGCGTATGGACGATCATGCCGGGCGCAACAGGCGTCGTGCAGGAGGCGGGCGTGCCGTTGCGGCCTTCGATTTCGACCAGACACAGGCGGCAGGAGCCGAAGGCGTCGATGCTGTCGGTGGCGCAGAGCTTGGGGATCTGATTGCCGATCTCCATCGCCGCGCGCATGATTGAGGTTCCGGCCGGCACCGCTACCTTGGCGCCGTCGATCGTAAGCTCGACCGTCTCTGTCGATTTCGAGGCGGGCGTGCCGTAATCAATCTCTTGGATGAGAGACATTTTGCCTTCTCCTCACTCCGCCGCGATCACCGCGTGGGGTTTGAAATCCTCGGGATAGTGACGCAGCGCACTCAAAACCGGATAGGGGGCAAAGCCCCCGAGCGCGCAAAGCGATCCGAACTTCATCGTCTGACAAAGATCTTCCAAAAGCCTTATATTGGCATCGACGTTGGTGCCGGCCAGTATCTTGTCGATCACTTCCTGGCCGCGCGTCGAGCCGATCCGGCAGGGGGTGCACTTGCCGCAGCTCTCGATGGCGCAGAATTCCATCGCGAAGCGCGCCATTGTCAGCATGTCGACCGTGTCATCGAAGACGACAATGCCGCCGTGGCCGATCAGCCCATCCTTGGCCGCGAAAGCCTCGTAATCGAAAGGCGTATCGAAGAGGGCAGGCGGGAAATAAGCGCCGAGCGGGCCGCCGCATTGGACCGCGCGCACCGGGCGCCCGGAGGCTGTGCCGCCGCCGATATCCTCGACGATCTCGCCCAGCGTCAGGCCGAAGGCGGTTTCGAACAGACCGCCGTAGCGGATGTTGCCGGCAAGTTGCAGCGGCATCGTCCCGCGCGAGCGGCCCATGCCGAAATCGGCATAGGCTTTCGCACCGTGGGCGAGGATGAAGGGCGCGGCCGCGAACGAGAGCACGTTGTTGATGACGGTCGGGCGCTGGAACAGCCCATGGATCGCCGGCAGCGGCGGCTTGGCGCGCACCATGCCGCGGCGGCCTTCAAGGCTTTCGAGCAGCGCCGTCTCTTCGCCGCAGACATAGGCGCCGGCGCCGACGCGCATCTCGATGTCGAAGGCATGGCCCGAGCCGAGCACATCCTTGCCGAGATAGCCCGCCGCGCGGGCGTGCCCGAGCGCCTCGTTGAAAGCCTTGATGCCGTGGGGATATTCGGAACGGCAATAGACATAGCCCTTGGTCGCGCCGACAGCGAGACCGCAGATCGTCATGCCTTCGATCAGCATGTAGGGATCGTCTTCTATCACCATGCGGTCGGCGAAAGTGCCGCTGTCGCCTTCGTCGCAATTGCAGACGACATATTTCCGGTCGGCTTTGGTGTCCGCGACGGTCTTCCATTTGATGCCCGTCGGGAAGCCGGCACCGCCGCGGCCGCGCAGGCCGGACTTGGTGATCTCGTCGATGATGGCGGCGCCGCCGATCTCGATGGCGCGCTTCAAGCCGAGCCAACCCTCATGCGCGGCATAATCTTCGAGCGATAGCGGATCGGTGATGCCGCAGCGAGCGAAAGTCAGGCGCGTCTGGCGCTTGAGATAGGGATGATCTTCCGGCTTACCGATCCGCAGCGCATGCGTGCCGCCGTTGAGGAAACCGGCATCGAACAGCGAGGCGACATCCTTCGGCGAAACCGGGCCATAGGCGATGCGCCCCGCGGGCGTCTCGACTTCGATCAGCGGCTCCAGGAAAAACATGCCACGCGAGCCATTGCGGACGATCGCTACGTCCGCGCCGCGGGCCTTGGCCGTCGCGGCGATGGCGGCGGCAATTTTCTCGGCGCCCAGCGCCAGGGCAACGACATCGCGAGGGACGAAAACGCGGGTCATGCGCTTTCCGCCTCCTCAATCACGCCCAGCAATTTATCGGCGGTAAGCGCCGCGATCGGCTCTTCATCGAAGAGCGCCGAAGGGCCGTTGGCGCAGAGGCCGAGACAATAGACCGGCTCGACGGTGATCGCGCCGTCCTGCGTCGTGCCGTGCCAATCGACGCCGAGATCGGCGAGGCAATGGCGAGCGACCGATTCGCTTCCGCGCGCCTGACAGGCTTCCGCGCGGCAAATCTTGAGCACATGCTTGCCAGCCGGCTCGCGGCGAAAGTCGTGATAGAAGGTGACAACCCCGTGTACTTCGGCGCGCGACAGATTGAGCGCGGTGGCGATCTGCGGCACGGCCGCATCGTCGACGAAGCCGAATTCTTCAATGAAAGCATGGAGGATAGGCAGCAGCGGCCCTTCGAGCGCGAGATGCGCGTCGATGATCTCCTGAGCCCGCTGCACGTCGAAGACGGCTGGCATGTTTCCACCTAAATCTGCTCGGCGCGTCGCCGACGCAATCGTGTCGCACCAAAGCTTAAGCTACGCCTCAGTCCGCCGACCTTAGATTATATCGAAAAAAACCATGGTCCCGCCCAAACCCCCGATCAATAAAGCATTTCCGTCACGCTATAGAGGAAACCTATTAAAGTTGCGGGGCGATCAATTTCTTGGCTTCGGCGAAGAGCGTCGCGGTCAGCGGCGTCATCGGTTCACGGCGCGGCACCACCAGCCCGATCTCGTGCACGGCCTGCGGCTCAATGATGGGAATGGAGCGAATCGGCTCAGCCACCGAAAGGGTCTCGACTAGCTTTTCCGCCATGATGCTCGCCCATTGGCCGGTCTTCACATGGGCGTAAAGCACGATGACGGAGTTCGATTCCAGCGTCGGCTCGGGACGGTTGCCGGCGGTGGTGGTCAGCAATTGGTCGACGATGCGCCGGTTCTGCATGTCGGGCGTGAGCAGGCAGAGCGGAATGCGCCCGACCTCCGCCCAAGTGACGCTCTTGTTATCGGCGAACGGGCTGCCGGCGCTGGTCAGCAGGCGATATTGCTCGATGTACAGCGGTAGGCTGCGCACCGTGCCGAGCGGCTCGTTGTCGAGATAGGTGATCCCGGCATCGATCTCCAGATTGCTGATGCCTTGCAGGATCTCGTGCGAATTGGCCGAGACGATACTGAAGCGCACGCCTGGATGCTTGGCGCGAAAAGGCGTCGTCAGCGACGCGACCATGCTGAGGGCGGTCGGAATGACGGCGATGCGCATAAGGCCCGTGAGGCCGCTTTTCAGCGCGCGGACCTCCTGGCGCATGGCGCGGGAATCGCCGACGATGCGCTTGGCCCATTCGAGCACGCGTTCGCCTTCCGGCGTCAGGCCGTGGAAGCGCGAACTGCGGTTGACGAGCAGGACGCCGAGCGTCTCTTCAAGCTGTTTGATGCCGGCGGAAAGCGTCGGCTGGGTCACGCCACAGACTTCGGCGGCGCGGCTGAAGCTCTGCTCGCGTGCGACCGCAATGAAAAATTCCAGTTTGTCTATCAAGGCTCGACTTTAACTTGGCAAACCGCACCTTGGCGGTAGATGGCGCCAAGGCTTGCCCCTTTGCGCCAGTGGACGCAAGCCGGAAATCAAACCGCGCGGGGTAGAAAGGCCGGGATGTCCAGCCCAAGCCGGGAATAGAAAAGCGCGTAGGCCTCGCCGTAGGGATGCTCCCGCGCGGCGCGGATTTTCGCTGCGGCGTCCGACGCGGCCGCCGAGGCGGCCGCAAGTGCCGCTTCGTGAAGCTGCAGGAAGGCAGAAAATTCGGGGTCTTCGGCATCGGCACGCCCATGCAAAGCGTAGATCGGCGTCGGCTGGCTGCGCCCGCGCAGCAGAGTCTCGCCGAGTGGCACGAAGCGGAAGCCGGGGGCCGCCTGCATGGTCGATTGGGCGACGACGATCGCAACGCCAAGGTGCTTCGTCGCCTCTTCGAGACGCGCGGCGACATTCACCGTGTCGCCGACAATCGAATAATCGAACCGCATTTTCGAGCCCATATTGCCGACGAAGGCCTCGCCGGTGTTGATGCCGATGCCGAGTTCGATCGGCCGCGCCGCAATGCCGGTCTGCACGAGATGCGCATTGAGCGCGGGCAGGGCGTCGCGCATTGCCAGAGCCGCGGCGCAGGCGCGCTCGGCATGGTTCGGCACGTCGAGCGGGGCGTTCCAAAAGGCCATCAGGCCGTCGCCGAAATATTTATCGATCGTGCCGGCCTCGACGAGGACGGATTGGGTCAGCGGCGTCAGCACGCCGTTCAAAAATTGCACGACCTCGACGGCGGACAGACCTTCCGAGCGGCGGGTGAAGTCGCGCACGTCGGCGAAGAGCACGGAGACATCGCGCGCCTCGCCGCCGAGTTCGAGCTTGCTCGGATCTTCGGCGAGACGCTCGACAAGCGCAGGGGCGAGATAGCGCGAGAAGGCTTTGCGGACGAATTCGCGCTGGCGTTCGCTGCGGCGATAGACGGCAATGGTCATCGTCGCATAGGCCAACACCCAGGTCGCGCCCGGCATCAGCGCATCGAAGAGAAGGCCCGTGCGCGAGAAGGCATAGAAGCTTGCGAAGGTGAGTGCCTCGAGCGAGAGCAGCAACACGGCGACGGCGGCGACCGGCTTGGTGAAGCGGGCCATCAGCGCCATGATGGCGCCGCCGAGAACAAGCAGCAGCGCTTCGAGGCCCGGCGCATAATCCGGCCGCGCGAGCCGAGCGCCCGAGAGCACGTGCTCGAGGAGTTCGGCATGGATATCGACGCCGGGCACGGCGGCTTCGAGCGGCGTCGAGCGGATATCGGTGAGCGCGCTGGCGCCGGAGCCGATCAGAATGATGCGCCCCGCGATGTCGCTGTCGGCGACCTTTCCGGCGAGCACGCGCCAGGCGGAAATGTGCCGCGCGGCCTTGGTGCCCGCGTAATGCACGCGCACGGCACCGTCGGATTCGGTTGCGATCTCGAGCGCACCGATCTTGACGCTGACAATTCCGGTGTGCGCGCCAAAGGCGGCTGTGCCCGAGGCGTTCGAGGATTTGATGAGGATCGTCGAGGCATGCTGGGCGACGCGGAGGATTTCCGCGTCGAGCGAGGGCACCAGCGCGGCATTGGCGCCCTGGGTGAAGACGAGCGGCACCTTGCGGACGATCAGATCGCGATCCGGCGCCCAATTGATGCCGCCGAAACCGGCGGCTGCGTTTCGCAAATCCGGCAGCGGCAGGATGGCGCCGCGAAAGTTGAGGAGAAACGGCCGCGGATCGTCGCCCAAAGTGGCGAAGCCCGTTTTCACCGGAACGTCGTTGGTGTTGCCGTTGGTGAGGACAAGCGTGAGAACGCTGGGGCCATTGGCGAGAATCTGATCGAGGCTCTTGTCCTGCATCAGCCCGCGCGCCGCGAGCGCATCGCCAAGCGCCTTGCGCTCGGGGACGTCGGGCAATTGCGCGATCAAATTTTGCGGCGCCGCGCGATCCTGCTCGGCGAAAAGGATGTCGAAAGCAACCACCGCCGCGCCTTGCGCGAAGAGGCGGCGGGCGAGATCGGCGAGGCGGTAGCGCGGCCAGGGCCATTGGCCGAGCTGCGCCAGAGAGGCGTCGTCGATATCGACCACGCGCACTGGCAAATCGGGCGAATAGGGGCGCGGCTCGACCTGCTGGTCGTAATCGAAGACGATATTACGCAGGCGCTCGACGAGCGGCGGACTTTCGAGGCAGAGCAGCAGGCCAAGGCCGATCGGCAAAGCCCAGACCAATGCGCCCAGCAGATACCGGGCCAGCGGGGAAATCCGCGCCGCGATCCGTCTCCCCGCCGAGGCCGCTAGCAAAGCGTCACCCGGACCGGAACATGATCAGACGGCTTATCCTCGCCGCGCCGCTCCTTGTCGATGACCACTTCGCTCAGCCGGTCAGCGGCGCAGGGCGAGAGCAGCACGTGATCGATGCGGATGCCGCGATTGCGCTGCCAGGCGCCGGCTTGATAATCCCAGAATGTGTAGAGGCCGCTGGCATCGGTCGTCGCGCGCAAGGCATCGGTGAAGCCGAGATTGAGCAGCGTGTGGAAGCGCGCGCGCGTCTGCGGCAGATAGAGCGCGTCGCCCGCCCAGGCGGCGGGGTCGAAACAATCGCGCGCGCCGGGAATGACGTTGAAATCGCCGGCGAGCACCAGCGGCTCTTCCAGCGCGAGCAGATTGCGTGCATGCGCGGCGAGCCGGTCCATCCAGGCAAGCTTGTAGGTATATTTGTCCGTCTCGGGCGGATTGCCGTTCGGCAGATAGAGCGAGGCGATGCGGATGATGCCGTCGCCGTCGGGAACCACCGCCTCGATATAGCGCGCATGCTCGTCGCTCTCGTCGCCGGGCAGGCCGCGGGTGACTTCTAGCGGGCGTTTCGAGAGGATGGCGACGCCATTGAAGCCCTTCTGTCCATGCACGGCGATATTGTAGCCGCAGGATTCGACCTCAGCATGGGGAAAGGCCGCATCGACGCATTTCAATTCCTGCAGGCAGATGACGTCGGGCCCGACCTCGCGCAGATAGCGCAGCAGGTGCTCGGTTCTCTGGCGGATCGAATTGACGTTCCAGGTGACGATTTGCATGGCGATCCGTGCGGCCGGTTCTCTCGAGCCGCCAGTCTAGCACGCCATGGCCCGGCGCAAACCGTTGCGCCCGCGCCTCAGGAACGGGACGTTGAGGCGTGGTGCGGCCGGTCCGGCAGGATGCCTTCGAGCAGGGCGGCGCGGCGTAGCGGTCCGATCGCCGACATTGCGAAAAAGCCGAGCCCGCGCGCGAGATCGACCGGCAGGAAATCCGTGAGCATCGAGCGGTTCAGCAGGTCGATGCCGCGGATGCGGATGTCGATGTCCGGCTCACGGGCCTCGGCATAGCGCCGCAAGGCCGGCGCGCCGCCGATGTCTTGCCCCGCCCCGCGGGCGGCATCGACGCAAGTGACCAAAGCGGCGATATCGCGCAAGCTCAGGTTGAGCCCCTGCGCGGCAAGCGGGGGAAAGGCATGGGCGGCTTCGCCGAGCAAGGCGATCCGGCGGCCGGTGAGCCGCGCGACGCGCATGCCCGCCATCGGGAAGAATCCGACATCGCTGTCGAGCCGCATGGTGCCGAAAATCTCTTCGACCTCGCTGGCGATCTCGTCGGCGAGGGCGGCGGGCGCAAGGGCCTTGCGGCGCTCGGCCTCCACTGCCGACATCAGCCAGACGAGGCTGGAGCGATGCGGCGCCTCCGCCCGCGGCAGCAGCGGTACGAGCGTGCACGGCCCGCTGCGGGTATGGAATTCGATCGATCTATCGTGATGCGGCAGCTCATGCGCCAGCAGCGCGGTCAAGGCGACTTGCGGATAGGTCCAGCGCCGTGTGCCGATTCCGGCCTTCTTGCGCGCGGTCGAGCGCTGGCCGTCGGCGGCGACGATGAGTTTCGCATTGATCCGGTGCCCCGAGGTGAAGACGGCGCTGATCGCGTCCTCGCCGTAAACGATATCGTCGAGCCATTCCTGGGTGAGATGAATGTTCGGGTTCTGCCGCGCCAGATCCGCCAGGCGCGGGACGAGCTTGTTGTTCTCGATATTGGCGCCGAGCGCCTGAAGGCCGACTTCCTCGGCCGCGAAGGTGAGATTCGGGATCGGAACCGGGGCGTTGGTCGCGTCGATCAATTCGATGGCCACGATCTTCGCGGCGATATCGGTCAGATGCGGCCAGAGCTTTTGCGCTCGCAGGAAGCGCAGCGAGCCCTCGAACAGGGCGACGGTGCGGCCGTTGCCGGCGGCTTCAAGCGCGCCGACGGCGGCGACGTTGTAGCCAGAGTTCGCCAGCGCCAGCGCCGCGGAAAGACCCGCCGCGCCCGCGCCGACGACAAGGATATCGACTGTGATATCCGGCTCGGCCACGGCCTTACTCAGCGCTGGTCGATCGGCACGTACTGGCGCTCCCGCGCGCCGGTGTAGAGCTGGCGCGGGCGGCCGATCTTCTGGCTCGGATCCTCGATCATTTCCTTCCACTGGGCGACCCAGCCGGCGGTGCGGGCGACGGCGAAGAGCACGGTGAACATCGAGGTCGGGAAGCCCATCGCCTTCAGCGTGATGCCGGAATAGAAGTCGATGTTCGGGTAGAGCTTCTTCTCGATGAAATATTCGTCGTTGAGAGCGATCTGCTCGAGCTCCATCGCCACGTCGAGCAGCGGATCGTCCTTTTTGCCCACCGCCTCGAGCACGGCGTGACAAGTCTTCTGCATGAGCTTGGCGCGCGGGTCATAGTTTTTATAGACGCGGTGGCCGAAGCCCATGAGGCGGAACGAGTCGTTCTTGTCCTTGGCGCGGGCGATATATCTCGGAATATTCGCAACCGTGCCGATCTCTTCGAGCATTTTGAGCGCGGCTTCGTTCGCGCCGCCGTGCGCGGGGCCCCAAAGACAGGCGACGCCCGCGGCGATACAGGCGAAGGGATTTGCGCCCGAGGAGCCGGCGAGACGCACCGTCGAGGTCGAGGCGTTCTGCTCGTGATCGGCGTGGAGGATGAAGATCTGGTCGAGCGCGCGCGCCAAGACCGGATTGACCTTGTAGTCTTCGCACGGCACGGCGAAGCACATGCGCAGGAAGTTCGAGGAGTAGTCGAGCTCGTTCTTCGGGTAAACGAAGGGCTGGCCGATTGAATATTTGTACGCCATCGCAGCGAGCGTCGGCAGTTTCGCGATCAGCCGCATGGAAGCGACCATCCGCTGCGTCGTCTCCGAGATATTGGTGGAGTCGTGATAGAAGGCCGACAGCGCGCCGACGCAGGCGACGAGAACGGCCATCGGATGCGCATCGCGGCGGAAGCCCTGGAAGAACCGCGCGAGCTGCTCATGCACCATCGTGTGGCGGGTGATGCGGTGGACCCAATCGGCGCGCTGCGCCGGGGTCGGCAGTTCGCCGTAGAGCAGAAGATAGGAGGTTTCGAGGAAGTCGCCCTGTTCGGCGAGCTGTTCGATCGGATAGCCGCGATACAGCAGAACGCCCTGGTCGCCGTCGATATAGGTGATCTCGGACTCGCAGCTCGCCGTCGAGGTGAAGCCCGGATCGAAGGTGAACATCCCCGTCTGTCCATAAAGTTTGCTGATGTCGACGCCGGAGGGCCCGATGTGTCCATTCTTGATCGGCAGATCGATCGACTTCTCGCCAACGGTGAACTTGGCCGCTGCGGGCGTGGAAGTCTGCCTGGGTGCATCGAGCATGGAAGCCTGCCTTCTTATTGGAACGTTCAACCGCGCTCAAACAGCCGGACGCGCCGGTGTCCAGAGACGGACGTGGTGCAATGCAATATCACCTATCGCATAGTTGGGTTGGGTTCAAGTTGCTTAGGATGGTGTGCCCCGTCGCGCAATAGTGCCGATTGTCAGCGGATTTGGTCGGCCAATCTGCCAAGGCTTTCGTCGCGTCCCAAGACGCCGAAGACGTCGAAAATGCCGGGCGAAGTTGCCCGCCCGGTCAGCGCCGCGCGCAAAGGTTGGGCAACCTGACCGAGTTTGAGGTGCTTTTCTTCGGCGTATTTTCGCACGGCCTCCTCTGTTGCTGCAGAGCTCCATGCCGCGAGCGTCGTCAGCCGCGGCAAAAGCTCCGCCAGATGCTGACGTGCCGATGCATCGAGGATGCCAGAAGCCGCCGCATCGAGCGGCAAAGGTCGCTGGGCGAATAGGAATTGGGCGCCGTCGCGCAATTCGATCAGCGTTTTCGCGCGCTCCTTCAGGCCCGGCATGGCGGCGAGAAGCTTCTGCCGCATCGCGGCGTCGATCTTTTGCGGAAAGGCGCTGTTCTCCGGCAGATGCGGGAGGGTGTCGATCAGGAGATCGGTGAGAGTTTCGTCGGCGGCGGAGCGGATATAATGCCCGTTCATGTTTTCGAGCTTGGCGAAGTCGAACCGCGCCGGTGAGCGCCCAACCTGGGCGAGATCGAAAGCCGCGATCATCTCCTCGGTCGAAAAGAATTCCTGGTCGCCGTGGCTCCAGCCGAGTCGGACGAGGTAGTTACGCAGCGCCGCCGGCAGATAGCCCATCGCGCGATAGGCGTCGACGCCGAGGGCGCCATGCCGCTTCGAGAGTTTCGCGCCGTCGGAGCCGTGGATGAGCGGAATATGCGCCATGCGCGGCACGTCCCAGCCGAGCGCCTGGTAGATGTGCATCTGTCGCGCCGCATTGGTGAGATGATCGTCGCCGCGGATGATATGCGTGACGCCCATGTCGTGATCGTCGACGACGACCGCAAGCATATAGGTCGGCGTGCCGTCGGAGCGCAGCAGCACGAAATCGTCGAGATTTTCGTTCGCCCAAGCGACCCGGCCTTGCACCAGATCATCGAGCACGGTCTCGCCGGTTTGCGGCGCCTTGAGCCGGATCACCGGCTTGATGCCGGGCGGCGCGTCCGAAGCCGGCCGGTCGCGCCAGCGCCCGTCGTAGCGCGGCGGCTTGCCCTCGGCGCGCGCCTTGGCGCGCATGTCGTCGAGTTCTAGCGGCGTCGCATAGCAATAATAGGCGCGACCCGCCGCCAGCAATTGTTCGGCGACCTCGCGATGGCGCGCGGCGCGCTGGAATTGATGAATCGCCTCGCCGTCCCAATCGAGTCCGAGCCATTTGAGCCCGTCGAGGATGGCGGCGATCGCGGCATCGGTGGAGCGCTCGCGATCCGTGTCCTCGATCCGCAGCAGCATCTTGCCGCCTGCGCGATGGGCGTAGAGCCAGTTGAACAGCGCGGTCCGCGCCCCGCCGATATGCAGGAATCCCGTCGGCGACGGCGCAAATCGTGTGACCACGTGAGGCATGAGCGGCGCCTGATCCTTTTCTTTCTTCCTGCCGGCGTCCGAGGCGGGCCGCCCGTCGCGGCCCCTGTTGCGGCCCGCGCGCGGTTTAGCACGGACAGGATGAAAGGAAAGCCCGGCCCCTTGCTCAGCCCCTTGCCCGGCGGCGAAACCCAGCCGATCATATGCGCGAAGGATGCGCGGGGGCGGCGATGACCGACAGGGCAGGCACCGCAATTGCGAAGGGCGTCGCCCCGGCGCGCTTCGGCCTGCGCCTCGCCGGGTTCGCTGCGGCGGCGCGGCGGCTCTTTCATGACGCGATTGAAATCGAGGTCGCCGAGCGGCGGTTTTTTCTCTGGCTGCCGGTGGCCGCAGGCGCCGGCGTCGTGCTCTATCTCGTCGCCGACCGCGAGCCTTCGCTCTGGTATGCGGGCCTTGCCGCCGCCGTCTTCGGCACGCTCGCGATGGCGCTGCGTCAGCATCGCTTCGCGCAGGGCGTTCTGCTCGTCCTCTGCTGCTTCTGCCTCGGGATTCTGTCCGCGAGCTGGCGGACCGCGCGTGTCGCCGCGCCGGTGCTCGATCACATTCGCGTCGTGACGCTCGAAGGCATGATCGAGGAGATGGATTTCCGCCAGAGCGGCGCGCGCTTTCTGCTGCGCGTCGATAAAGCCGAAGGTCTCGCGGCGCAGGCGACGCCTTATCGCGTGCGGCTGACGCTCAAGCGCACGCCGCCCTTCGAGGCCGGGACTTATGTGCGGCTCAAGGCGCGGCTGCTGCCGCCGGCCTCGGCGAGCCTGCCGGGCGGCTACGACTTCGCCCGCGATGCCTGGTTCGCGCGCATTGGCGCGGTCGGCAATGTGCTCGGCCGGATCGAGGTCATTGCGCCGCCGCGCGCCCCAGGCCTTCTCGACAAAGCGCTGATGGCGCTCGACCGCGGCCGCAATACGCTGGCGCTGCGGATCGATACGATCGTCGGCGGCGAGGCCGGCGCGGTCGCCGCCGCGATGGTGACCGGCAAGCGCGATCTCTTGACCGACGACACCAGGGAGGTGATCCGCAAGGCCGGCATCTTCCACATCATCACGATCTCCGGCGTGCAGATGACCTTGATGGCGGGGATTTTCTTTGTCGGGCTGCGGCGTCTGCTGGCGCTCTCGCCCGTGCTGGCGCTGCGCTACCCGATCAAGACGTGGGCCGCCGCCGCCGCCATCTGCGGCGCGGTGCTCTACGACATCGCGACCGGCTCGCGCGTCGGCACCGAGCGGGCTCTGTTCATGACGCTGATCATGCTCGGCGCCGTCATCGCCGGGCGGCAATCGCTCAGCATGCGCAATCTCGCGCTCGCCGCCGCGCTCGTCATGCTCATCGCGCCGGAGGCGATCCTGGGCGCGAGCTTCCAGCTCTCATTTGCGGCGGTGGCGGCGCTGGTGGCGGTCTATGAATCGCGCCTCGATCGTGCCGCGCGGCTTCGGGACGAGCGCGCCGGCCTTGCGTCCGCGCCGCGCCCGCATCGGATCGGATTGGGATGGCTCTTCGGCCACGGGCCGGCCGCCTTGCTCTTTGCCACCCTTTGCGCGTCGATAGCGACAGCCGCCTTCATGGCCTATGACTTTCACGAGATCAATCCTTACGTCCTCGTCGGCAATCCGCTGACGCTGACGCTGATCGAACTGTGCGCCGTGCCGGGCGCGCTCGTCGGCGCTTTGCTCTATCCGCTCGGCTGCGATGCCTTCGTCTGGCATTATCTCGGGCTGGGCATAAGCTTCGTGCTCTGGGTGGCGCGCGGCATCGGCACGCTGCCCGGCGCGACGCTGCACCTCAACGCCTTCGCGCCTTGGGCGATCGTCTGTCTCACCTTCGCCGTGCTCTCGGCCGTCATCTGGCGCTCGGCGCTGCTGCGGCTGACGGCGGTGCCGCTGGCGCTCATCGGGCTTTACGGCACGATAAGCGGCACGACGTTCGACATCGCTATCGCGGCGACGGGCGATGCCGTCGCGGTGCGCGGCGGCGATGGGGCGTTGACGATCATCGGCCGGCGGCCGAGCCTTTTCACCGTCGAGCAATGGCTGAGCGCCGACGGCGATGCGCGCGATCCGCAGGCGGCGGTCGATGCCAGCGCCTGCGACCGGATCGGCTGCGTCGGCATATTGCCGGACGGGCGCAGCGTCGCGCTGGTGCTGGAGGAGGCGGC
>JARLIV010000225.1 GCA_031291555.1 Methylovirgula sp.
AAACACGGCGCCCTGAGCGCCTAGCGCCAGCACCGTGGCGAGATCGGCGCCGTCGGCAAGCCCGCCAGCCGCAAGGACGGGTAGTTCTGTCGCGGCGACGATCTCGGGAACCAGATCATGCAGCGGGCGGTCCCCGCGGACGTGGCCACCGGCCTCGACGCCCTGGGCGATCACGACTTGTGCGCCCGCTTGCTCGGCCGCTTGTGCCTCGGCAAGGGAACCAACTTGACAGACCACGGTCATGCGCGCAGCGCGCAAACGAGCGATGAGCTTCGAGGATACATCCCAGAACAAGCCGATGACAGGCACGTCGAGCTCGATGCAAGCCGCAAGCTGCGCTTCGAGCAGCGCAGGCTCGGTCGCCGCCGGAATCAGATTGACGCCAAACCGTTCAATCCCCGAGTTCCGTAATGCGGCCACTTCTGACCGGATTAAATCCACGGGTTCGCGAACCATGCCGAGGAAGCCGAACCCGCCGGCTTGGCTCACGGCCGTCACAAGTTCGGATCGGGCGACGCCGCCCATGCCAGCCAAAACAATCGGATAGCGGCAGCCGAGCAAATCGCAGACGGGCCTATGAAGCGTGGCAGCCATGATCGCCTTTCAGATGTTCGCGGAGATAGGTCGCCAGCACGCGCGCCTGATTATGCTCCGTATCATGCGCGGCGTAGAGGAGCGTCAGCGGACCGCGCTTCGACAGATCCACGAGCTGTGCGATGGCATCATCATCCCGAGCGAGTTCGACGCGATAACGTCGTTCGAACTCCACCCATCGCGCCGGATCATGGCCGAACCATTTGCGCAGCGTCGGGCTTGGCGCGACTTCCTTCAACCATAAAATCAGAGCCGCCCTGTCCTTGGTCAAGCCGCGCGGCCAGAGCCGGTCTACCAGCACACGGGCGCCGTCGCCGCCGTCGGGCGGATCGTAGATTCGCTTGGTGCGGATATCGGCGCGGAATTTGGCTTGCGTCATTCTCCCGGCTCCAGCTCCAGCGGCCTACCGAAAATCAGCCGAGAGCAGAACCCAGCTGAACACTGCCGACCGCGTTTTTGACGGGCGCATCATTGTATTCGGCCTCTAAGGTCATGCTCTCGTCCCTTTCATTTTGAGCGCATCAGCTCTGCGGCATCGACGGATCTGGCCGATCATAAGATTGGCCAGCCGCGGCTGCCTGCGACCGCGCCCACGATCGTCAGCGCGCTCAAAATCAAGAGCAGCCAGTGGATGCGGCTGACCCACGCGAATGCCGCGGCCCTATGCAACGTGGCCCAGCCGCGGAAATAGCGGTGCGCGATCAGGGGTTCGGCGACGAACAGCATCATCGCAAACAAAAACCAGACGCCGAGCATGGCGTGCATCCACCAGAAGCCCGCGGTGCGAAAGCGGCTCCAGAGGTCGAGCCGCCAGCACATATAGAATCCGGTGAGTCCGACGAGGATGATTGCGGAGCGCGCCTGCCAGACGAAGCGGTGCTCGATCGCCTGGAAGGCTCTGAGCCAGTCCTCTCCCAATTGGCCTCTGCGAACGGCCGGAAGGACGACCGTAGTGGCCATCGAGACGCCGCCAATCCAGATCACGACCGCGAGCACATGCAGTGCCCGCGCAATGAGAACGTCGTTCATAGCCGGTCATAATCCCTTCCGGCGGAAAAATGTCGTATTACGATATTACACGCCGATCGCAAAATGCGTTTGCGCTGGCGCAAACTGCCCCCTGCTTCGCTGCGGTCGGCTAAGCTGGCGCCATGGTTCGCCGGCGCTGACACGAAATGTCGTTTGGCCTCTTACAATGGCCTATTTTCGCATCCGCTGGAGATTGTCGGCGAGCGAGATCAGATAGATTCCTTGTCGGGCTTAAGCGTAGCGGGGACGCGCCATGTGATACCGCTGCGCCGCGGCGCGCGCCGTCCCGGCAATGCTTGCGAACGGAAATATAGGCAGTATTATTTGCGCATGCATCTATGCGCTTGTGATTGCGTCTAAGAAAACTATTGCTCAAAACAAACAAGTTTTGTCGTTGCGCTTGATCCGGAACAAAACGCCCTATTTCGAAGTTTGCTAGCTAGTTCAACGTAGTTGGGCCGGGGTCGTCCTAAAATGAACTGGAAACTATCGAGACTTAACGACGCTTTTCAGCCTCCAGTGCAAACTTTCAGCATGCACGACACGCAAGATGCGGCTCTGCAAGTTGCCCGTGACAAGCCGCGCGAAGGCCCGGTCAGGAATCGGATTGACGGCCCGAACGGGGTGGTCATGGATCATGACGAGATCGCCAATTGGTGCAGGGAGCATCCCGGGCCTGTGAAGCAAGGCAGAGTCGATTCCGCACGTCCCAGCTTACGCATCGCATTCCAGGCCGCCTTGGGCACCGCTCGGCAGGCCTCTCGTGATGGGTGCTGAACGAAGCGCCAATCTGGTTTTTGCCTAAAAATCAAACGGCATTTCGCCATCGCACTTTGGTGCTGAGGATCGCACCAGATGTCGAGGTCGCCGTTTGCATTTCCATGCATGCGACGTGCGCGAGCCGCGCCACAGCGCGGCGGTGCCAATGCGGCAACACCGCGTCCCACTCGATCAGCGCCCGGGCGATGCATTCTCGTCGTGACGGCGTAAGACGCCGAGATGCGTGAAGCCAAAACCTTCAGGATATTTCAGGCCGAAGCCGAGGAGCCGATCAAGGCCGATATGCGCACACCATATCGCGCCAATGAGATAAGGTAGGGGCGCAGCATGGAACAGCCATGCCCATCCCGCCAATAGCGCCGGCACCAAATAGGTATGGACGGAATTGTAGCTGAGCGCGCCAATTCGCGGCCCGCGGAGATAGCCGACCATGGAAATATCAGGCGCGAGCAACAGAAGCAGGAACAGCCACCAATTGCCGTCGAGCCGCCAATAGGCGACGATCGAGGCAGCGAAAACCAGCCCGCCTTCGAGCCGGAGTAGAAGCGCGACTGTGCCCGTCGCCGCGCCGGACGGTGAAGCATCGGAATGCGAGGCGTAATGGGTCGGCGTATTGACGGTCTGCATAATCACTAACCTTTGTTGCGCGCAGTCTGCGCCTCGTCGAACGGCGTAGGGACGATGAGCTCAGTTAAACCTTGCGCACCAGCAGCTTGCGTAGTCCATCGAGTGATCTGGTATTGATCACATCGTCGGCGCTGAGCCAGGCGCGCCGCGCCTGATCGATACCGAGGCGCATATAGGCAAAGGCGTTGACAGAATGCGCATCTGTCGAAATCGCGACCTTGACGCCCTTGCTCTTCGCCATATGCGCGTGGACATCGTCCAAATCGAGACGATCCGGCTCTGCATTGATCTCAAGGCAGCAGTTGAGATCGCGGGCCGCCGAGGTGAGGCGGAGCATATCGATTTCGTAGGGCGCGCGCTCGCCGATCAACCGGCCCGTCGGATGTCCGATGATCGAGACGTGAGGGTTCTTCATCGCCCGAATGACACGATCGGTCTGCGCCTCGCGCGATAGATCGAAGAAGGAATGTACAGATGCGACAACGACATCCAATTTCTCCAATGTCGAGTCGGGCAAGTCCAGGCGGCCATCCCTGAGAATATCGACCTCGATGCCTTTGAGGATCGTGAAGCCTTTTAGCTTCGCATTGATCTTGTCGATCTCGCGGATTTGCTTGGCGACCATGGCGGGATCGAGCCCGTGTGCCATCGTGATCCGGCGGCTGTGATCTGTGAGCGCCATATATTCGTAGCCGCGCGCCTGCGCGGCCGCGGCCATTTCCGCGATCGGGGCCGTCCCGTCCGTCCAGTTCGAATGGACATGCAGGTCGCCTTTGATATCGGCCAGCGTGACGAGTTGGGGCAATTTGTGCGTCTGGGCCAGCGCTATTTCGCCGCGATCCTCGCGCATTTCCGGAGGAACGTAGGAGAGGCCAAGCTTCTTGTAGATTTCTTCCTCCGTCGCGGCGGCAATACGCCGACGGCCGGAGAATAAGCCATATTCGTTCAGCTTCCATTTGTGGTCATTGGCGATGTTGCGCAACGCGATATTATGAGCCTTGGAGCCGGTGAAATACAAAAGCGCGGCACCATAGCTTTCCGTCGGCACGACGCGGACATCGACTTGAAGCCCCGAGCGCAGCATGACGGCCGTGCGCGTCGGACCATGTGCGAGCACTTCTGCGACATTGTCATAGGCGAGCAATTTGTCGCCAAGGCCCGCACCGTCTTTCGACGTGACGAGGATATCGAGGTCGCCAACGGTATCGCGGCGG
>JARLIV010000226.1 GCA_031291555.1 Methylovirgula sp.
CCCCATTGGGCCGGCGTGCCGCAGGCGGCTGAGCCGGGGCCTGCGGCGGGGCGGGCTGACGCGGCGGCGCCGGACGCGGCGGCATAGCCGGTTTCGCGACCGGCCGCTGCGGCTGCGGCGCTGCGGACGGCCGCGCGCCTCCGCCGAGCTCGGCCTCGAGCCGCGCGACGGCGGCATCGAGCGCCTCTATCTCGCGGCGCAGATCGGCTTCCGGCACGGGCGGCTGCAAGCTCTGAAGCTGGCCCAACAAGGCCTTGCGTGCCCGCTCATAGACCGCCCGGCGCGCTTCGGGTGTCGAATTCGGCAGGCCAGCGACGGCCTTGGCGAGCAAGGGGTAATATTCAGCCATGTCTGTTCAGACCAACACTCGATCTAGGGCAAAACCACGGCGCAGAACGCGCCATTGCGGCGCCGCCAGGCGGATTCCACAGGGCGAACTCTAACGATAGGGCGAACTCTAACGATCCTGAAAAGGATTATGAACCAGAATTGTGTCTTCCCGCTCCGGACTCGTCGAGAGTAGCGCCACCGGCGCCTCGATCAACTCCTCGATCCGGCGCACATATTTGATCGCCTGCGCCGGCAGATCGGCCCAGGAACGCGCGCCCGCCGTGGTCTGTTTCCAGCCGGGGATCGATTCATAGATCGGCTCGAGCCGCTGCTGGATCGCCTGCGCAGCCGGCATCCGGTCGAGCCGCTCGCCGTCGAGCTTATAGCCGACGCAGACCTTGATCTCCTCGAATCCGTCGAGAATGTCGAGCTTGGTCAGGGCGATCCCGTCGATGCCGCAGGTCTTCACCGCTTGGCGCACCAGCACCGCATCGAACCAGCCGCAGCGCCGGCGCCGGCCGGTATTGACTCCATATTCATGACCGCGGTCGCCCAAGAGCTGGCCGATCTCGTCGTGCAGCTCGGTCGGGAAGGGGCCGCCGCCAACGCGCGTCGTATAGGCCTTGGCGATGCCGAGCACATAGCCGATCGCCTTGGCGCCGAGGCCCGAGCCCGTCGCCGCATTGGCGGCCACTGTGTTCGACGAGGTGACGAAGGGATAGGTGCCGTGATCGACATCGAGCATCGCGCCCTGCGCCCCTTCGAAGAGGATGCGGCGGCCATCGCGGCGATAGGTTTCGAGAAGATCCCAGGTCGCGTCCATAAAGGGCAGGATTTTCGCCGCGACGGACATCAGCTCGTCCCGCAGCGCCGCCGCCGAAACCTCCGGCATGCCAAGGCCCGCCCGCAGCGGCGTGTGATGCGCCAGCAGCCGGGCGATCTTCTCGTCGAGCGTGTCCGGGTCGGCGAGGTCCATCAGCCGCAACGCCCGCCGGCCGACCTTGTCCTCATAAGCGGGGCCGATGCCCCGCTTCGTCGTGCCGATCTTCACCCCTTCGGTAATTGCCGATTCGCGGAAGGCATCGAGATCGCGATGCAGCGACAGGATCAGCGTGACGTTTTCCGCGATCTTGAGATTGTTGGGGGAGATGCCGACACCCTGCGATTCGAGCTTGGCGATCTCGGCCACG
Organism: Methylovirgula sp.; assembly: GCA_031291555.1. Lineage (GTDB taxonomy): Bacteria > Pseudomonadota > Alphaproteobacteria > Rhizobiales > Beijerinckiaceae > Methylovirgula. The sequence continues at coordinate 1,521 of JARLIV010000226.1, forward strand.
AGATGATGCGGATCGAGCACCACGCCATTGCCGATAACCGAGAGCTTCCCCGGCCGCACGATGCCCGAGGGCAGCAAAGCGAGCTTATAAGTCTGATTGCCGATGACGAGCGTGTGGCCGGCATTGTGGCCGCCCTGGAAGCGGACGACGACGTCCGCCTCGAGCGACAGCCAATCGACGATCTTGCCCTTGCCTTCGTCGCCCCATTGGGCGCCGACAACCACCACATTCGCCATCGCGCGACTAAGTCTCCGGAAACCAAACGAAAAACCCCGGTGCGACCTGCAACGGCGGCACCGGGGCTCATTGCGCCGACCAGATACACGAGCCCGCCCCGCGAGTAAAGGCATTCAAGGTTCCGTGGAATCGCCATATTCCGCCGCCGCCGTTATGAAAAAGCCATCCGCATCGGCGAATCGGGCGGCAATCGGAGACCTCGCCGTGGCCCAAGATAAAAGCGCTGATCCCATTCGCCCCGCTGCCCAGACCAGCCAGAGCCTCGCCCGCATCGGCCTCGCCGCGCTCGGCGTCGTCTTCGGCGATATCGGCACGAGCCCGCTCTATACGCTGAAGACGGTGCTGGACGTGACCGGCGGCGCGAGCCAGCAGCATGCGCTCGGCGTCCTCTCGCTGCTGATCTGGACGCTGATCATCGTCACCTCGGTCAAATATGTCTCCTTCGCCATGCGCGTCGACAATGATGGCGAGGGCGGCATATTGGCGTTGATGTCACTGCTCGGCATCAAGCGCCAGCAGCGGCCGCTCATCGTTGCGGTCGGCCTCTTCGGCGCGGCGCTGATCTATGGCGACGGCGCGATCACTCCGGCGATCTCGGTCCTCTCCGCCCTAGAAGGCTTGCAGATCGCCGCGCCGCATCTGCACAATTTCATCCTGCCGCTGACAGTCGTGATCCTCATCGCGCTCTTCGCCGCGCAGCCGCTTGGCACCGCAAGGATCGGCCGCGCCTTCGGCCCCATCATGCTGCTCTGGTTCGTCACGATCGCCGTGCTCGGCCTCGCGGCGCTGGCGCGCCATCCCGCCGTGCTCGTCGCCTTGAGCCCAACCTACGCGGCAAGTTTCCTCATCCACGGCGGCTGGGTGTCGTTCCTGGTACTCGGCGCCGTGTTTCTTTGCGTGACCGGCGCGGAGGCGCTCTATGCCGATATGGGCCATTTCGGCGCCGGGCCGATCCGCGCCGCCTGGTATGTCGTCGTCTTCCCGAGCCTGATCCTGAACTATGCCGGGCAGGCGGCGCTGGTGGCGTCCGGCGGCGCGACCGAGGGCAATATTTTCTATCAGCTCTGCCCGCAGCAAGCGCTGATGCCCTTCATCGTGCTCGCCACGGCGGCGACGATCATCGCCAGCCAATCGATCATCTCCGGCGCCTTTTCGATGACGCGGCAGGCGATCAACCTCGGCTGGCTGCCGCGGCTCAAGATTACCCAAACGTCGAAGGAGGGCTTCGGCCAAATCTATGTCGGCGCGGTGAACTGGATCCTGATGGCGGCGACGATCGGCCTCGCGCTCGCTTTCAAGAAATCCGACAATCTCGCCTCGGCCTATGGCATCGCCGTCTCGGCGACGATGCTGATGACAACTGTGCTGCTCTTCATCGCCATGCGCGAGGTCTGGGGCTGGAGCCTTGCCGCGGCCGGCGCTGTCGCAAGCTGCTTTTTCATCGTCGACGCCAGCTTCTTCCTCGCCAATATGACGAAGCTCGCCGAAGGCGGCTATGTGCCATTGGCGCTCGCGGCGCTCGTCTATGGCGTGATGTATATCTGGCATCGGGGCATGAAGGCGGTCGGCTGGCAGATCGCGGGATCCGCGATGCCGCTCACCGATTTTTGCGCCAATCTGCAAAGCAGGAATATCGTCCGCGTCCCCGGCACCGCCGTCTTCCTGACGCGCGCTCAGACCGCGACGCCGCCGATCCTAGCCTGGTATGTGCGCACCACCCGTAGCCTGCATCGGCAGGTCATCGCCATCACCGTCGTCATGGAGCAGCGGCCCTATGTCGGCAGTGCCGAGCGCGTCGCGCTCGAAGAAGTTTGGCCGGGCTTCTGGCGCGCCGTCGCGCATTACGGCTTTATGCAACGCCCGAACGTGCCTGGCCTGGCGCAGGCCATCCGCGCCAAAGACCCGCGGATCGATCTCTCCGATGTCGTCTATTTCATCGGCACAGAAACCGTGGTGCCAAGCAAGGACCGCAAATCCGCAATGCCGCGCTGGCAGGAAGCGATCTTCGCGGCGCTCGACCGCAACGCCGCACATCTTAGCGACTTCCTGCAATTGCCGCCGGAACAGGTCGTCGAAATCGGCCGGCAAATTCCGATTTGATTAAGGCGCCGTCGACGGCCGCGCGGCCTTCGGCGCATCCAACGGCGGCGAAGCCGCGGTGCGCATCAGGCCCAGCATGTGGCGCCGCTTGGCGAGATCATAAAAGCCCGAGGAATAAAGCCGCAGAGCCCGCGCCTCATTGCCGTTCGCGAGATGATAGGCGTTGGCGAGATAGGGCACACCGTAAGTCAGATTGACCTCGGGGTCGAGCAGACCCTCCGGTGCGCCGCGATAGCCCATGCCGCGCGCGGTGACATAAGTGACTTGCATCAGCCCGTAGAAACGATGATTGAGCACGGCGGGATTATAGCCGCTCTCCTTGGCGATGACGCGGCGCAGGAGATGCTCCGGCACGCCATGACGATGCGCATAATGCGCGATCAACGGATCGAGGGCCGGGGTTTTCTTGTCGTCGGCCAGGGCGGCAAAACACGAGAGCGCCAGGGCAACGGCAACGCCGGATCGGGTCAACGAGACGATCATGAACGCAGCTAGGCCCAAAGATTTGGGCCTCAGCACGGCAGCATGAGCGGGGCTTTGTAAGCCGCCACCGTCATGCGCGGACTTGATCCGCGCATCCAAGCATCACCGAATGTTCAGGTCATTGTGCCTGGATGGCCGGGTCAAGCCCGGCCATGACGCGCCCGACTGAGGTTCAAAGCTGCCGTTCGATCATCAGATCCTTGATCTCGGCAATGGCCTTGGCGGGATTGAGGCCCTTCGGGCAGGCCTTAGCGCAGTTCATGATCGTGTGGCAGCGGTAGAGCCGGAACGGATCTTCGACATTATCGAGCCGCTCGCCCGTCGCCTCGTCGCGCGAATCGCTGATCCAGCGGTAGGCCTGGAGCAGAACCGCCGGTCCGAGATAGCGGTCGCCATTCCACCCATAGCTCGGGCACGAGGTCGAACAGCAGGCGCACAGGATGCACTCGTAAAGCCCGTCGAGCTTGGCGCGATCGGACGGCGACTGCCGCCATTCCTTTTCCGGCGCCGGGGTAATCGTCTGCAGCCAGGGCTGCACCGAGGCATGCTGCGCGTAGAAATTGGTGAGGTCCGGCACGAGGTCCTTCACGACGCTCATATGCGGCAGCGGATAGATTGCGATGGCCCCTTTCACCTCGATCATCGACTTGGTGCAGGCGAGCGTATTGGTGCCGTCGATATTCATCGCGCAGGAGCCGCAGACACCTTCGCGGCAGGAGCGGCGGAAAGTGAGCGTCGGATCGACTTTGTTTTTGATCCAAATGATCGCGTCGAGAACCATCGGCCCGCAATCGTCGACATTGACGAAATAGGTGTCGACACGCGGGTTGAGATTGTCGTCCGGGTTCCAGCGGTAGATGTGGAACTCGCGCAGATTGGTCGCGCCCTCGGGCTTCGGCCAGGTCTTGCCCTTGCTGATCGTCGAGTTCTTGGGAAGCGAGAGTTGGACCATGATCTGCCTCAGTTTCTAATTATGTTTTTTCGTTGATGCGGTTCTCGCGAGAGCAGTTTCTCTGCTTTAGTCAGGTCACGGTTCAGCTTTTCGATCTGAGCTATTACGCGATTAGCTTGAATTGTTGCTCTTTCACCTTGATCGCCTTCGGCATAGCGACGAAAGAAATCCGAAATGGCGTCGCGAACATCTAATTTAGCGAAACGAAGAGAATCTAAAGCCCTTCGATCTGGAATGCTAAGTTGGCGACCAGTAGTAAACCGAGATGGATCCAAAAGATCCAACCACACTTGGATGCCTGGGCCTGGCTCCCGAAAAATCTCATAAAACTCAATTGCTTCATCTCTATCTAGGTCATTTCCCGTTGCGATCTTTTTCAGGGCGGATAGGACGCCAGATGGGAAAAATGCAATCGTTCTAACCGCCTGCAACGCTTGTTCGACGCGAATTTTATCGGCTCGATTGACAGGGTTAAGAGAGCTCAACACGCCAACTGCGCGCTGGACAGTGATTAATAGCGTGTCGATCGGCATCGGTGCCTCAATAAACCCGCGCCTTGGGCTCGATATAGGCGATCTCGTTGGTCATCGTGTAGCTGTGCACCGGCCGGTAACCGAGGCTGACGGTGCGCTTCTCCGGATCGATCGCGGCGAGCGTGTGCTTCATCCAGTTCCTATCGTCGCGCTCGGGATAATCCTCGCGCGCATGGGCGCCGCGCGATTCGGTGCGGTTGGCGGCGCCATCCATCGTCACGACCGCCTGGACAATGAGATTGTCGAATTCCAGCGTCTCGACAAGATCGGAATTCCAGATGAGCGAGCGGTCGGTGACGCGGACGTCATCGCGCGCCGCCCAGACCTCGTGAATGAGCTTCGAGCCTTCGGCCAAAGTCTCGCCGGTGCGATAGACGGCGCAATTGTTCTGCATGACCTTCTGCATGCGCAGCCGCAGCTCCGCCGTCGGCGTTCCGCCGCTGGCATAGCGGAAGCGGTCGAGCCGCGTCAGCGCCTGCTCGGCGGAATCGGGCGCGAGCTCCGCCTGTTTGGCGCCGGGCACGACGACCTCGGCCGCCCGCTGGGCCGCCGAGCGGCCGAAGACGATGAGGTCGATCAGCGAATTGGAGCCGAGCCGGTTGGCGCCGTGGACGGAGACGCACGCGGCCTCGCCGATCGCCATAAGGCCGGGGACGACGACATCCGGATCCTCGCCCTTCTTGATGACGACCTCGCTGTGAAAATTCGTCGGGATGCCGCCCATGTTGTAATGCACCGTCGGCAGCACCGGGATCGGCTCCTTGGTGAGATCGACGCCGGCGAAAATCCGCGCGCTTTCGGAAATGCCCGGCAGCCTTTCGTGCAGCATCTTCGGATCGAGATGGTCGAGATGCAGATAGATATGATCCTTGTGCCGGCCGACGCCCCGGCCCTCGCGGATTTCCATCGTCATGGCGCGCGAGACCATGTCGCGCGGCGCAAGGTCCTTCACGGACGGTGCATAGCGCTCCATGAAGCGCTCGCCCTCAGAATTGGTGAGATAGGCGCCCTCGCCGCGCGCGCCCTCGGTAATCAGGCAGCCGGCGCCGTAAATGCCGGTCGGATGGAATTGCACGAATTCCATATCCTGCAGCGGCAGGCCGGCGCGCAGCACCATGGCATTGCCGTCGCCCGTGCAGATATGCGCCGAAGTGGCTGAGAAATAGGTGCGGCCGTAGCCGCCCGTCGCCAGCATCACGAGTTGGGAGCGGAAACGATGGATCGTCCCATCGTCAAGCTTGAGACAGACGACGCCGCGACAGCGTCCCTCTTCCATGATGAGGTCGATGGCGAAATATTCGACGAAAAACTCGGCCGAATGGCGCAGCGCCTGACCATAGAGCGTGTGCAGCAGCGCATGGCCGGTGCGGTCAGCGGCGGCGCAGGTGCGTTGCGCCGGCGGGCCCTTGCCGAAATCGGTGGTCATGCCGCCGAAGGGACGCTGATAGATGCGGCCGTCCTCAGTGCGCGAGAAGGGCACGCCCCAATGTTCGAGCTCGTAGACCGCGGCGGGGGCGTGGCGGCAGAGATATTCGATCGAATCCTGATCGCCGAGCCAGTCTGACCCCTTCACGGTGTCGTACATGTGCCATTTCCAATTGTCCGGCCCCATGTTGGCGAGTGCGGCGGCAACGCCGCCCTGGGCCGCAACGGTATGCGAGCGGGTCGGAAAGACCTTGGTGATCGCGGCGGTGCGCAGGCCCGCCTCCGAGCAGCCGACGATGGCGCGCAGGCCGGCGCCGCCGGCGCCGACGACGACGACATCGAAAACATGATCGACGATCGGATAAGCCTTCCCGTTGATGCCGGGCGCCGTGCCGAAGCCTTCAGCCGCCATACTTTCCCACCTTCTCCAGCGAATGCCGGTCCAATCTCAAAAAAGGCTCAGTTTGAGCACCGCGAAAATCGCCGCGACGCCGAAGCCGATCGAGAACAGGGTGTTGCCGATCATGGCCCATTCCTTGGCGCGGGGCGCATGGATGTAGTCGTCGAGGATCGACTGCATTCCCACGCGCATATGCACGATGCTGGCGAGGATGAAGAGCAGCAGAAAGATCGCCGTGCAGGGATGCGAAAACTCGGCCCGCACGTCGGCCACATTGCTCTTGCCGACAAGGCGCAGCACGATCCAGATGAAGGCGATGGCGAGCGGCACCAGGGCGGCGGTCGTAACCCGCATCAGCCAGAGATCGCCAGTGCCGGATTTGGCGGCGCCGAGAAACCCGACTCTGCCGGCAGGGCTGCGGATCGAGGAAGGATCGTGCGTCATGCTTTATCCCGTCGCTTCGGAGGCGCGCCTAGCCCAGATGGGCGGCGATGAAAATGATGAGCGTCGTGGCCACGCTCGCGGCCAGGGTGCCAGCGGCCAGATATTCGCGCCATTCCTTGTCGAAGCCGTAGCCCGCATCCCAGATCAGATGGCGGATGCCGCCGAAGAAATGATGCAGCAACGCGAAAGTGAAGCCGAAGAGGATGAGCTGGCCGAGGAACGAGCCGAAGAACCAGGCGGCGACGGCGAAGGCGGCCCCGCCCGTGGCGGCGGCGAGCAGATACCAGACGAGGAACAGCGTGCCGACGTAAAGCACACCGCCGGTGATGCGATGGGCGATCGACATCATCATGGTCAGCATCGGCCGGTAAACAGAAAGATGCGGCGACAACGGCCGCCGCAATTCGATATTCTGGCCCTGCTTCACCTCAACCCCGGCCATTAGCTCCTCCCCGACGCTGGCGCATGTCGCCGTGCCTATCTCCCGGCGCGTCTCGCCGCAATGAGACGTTCGCCCGCAAGGCACCTAGCGGGTTATACGAAGCGCGTGCTGCGACGCAAGGGGCCAATTGAAGTGAGAGGATGGATTGAAAAAAAAGCCGATTCACTCCATTTTAGAACCTGCGCGTTCTCCGAACGCGCCATAGGAGGATCGAACCACTGGTTTCGACAATTGCCCGTGAAGCGGTAGCACTACCGTTTCCTCCGGTCGGGGAGTCCGTCGAGTCCCAAACCGGCGTGCTGGTGCAGACTGTGCTGCGGTGTCTGCAAGATGCCAAGGCCGAAGAGATTGTCTGCATCGATCTCAATGGCAAGACTGCGCTCGCCGATACAATGATCATCGCCTCCGGCCGCTCCAACACGCATGTTGGCGCGGCGGCGGAGCGTATCATCAAGGCGCTCAAGGAATTGGGCGTCGTGGCACCGCGCGTCGAAGGATTGTCACATTGCGACTGGGTGCTGGTGGACGCCGGCGATGCCATCGTCCATCTGTTCCGGCCCGAGGTGCGGCAGTTCTACAACTTGGAAAAGATGTGGGGGCACGACCGGCCGAGCGAACGCCAGGCCGGCTGAGAGCCGCATTTTCCGCCTATTGATCGGCGCGCGAGTCATTGCGGCGCGCCGTAAGCGGTTTTTTTCTTCGCGCAGAGCCGGCTCGGCTGGAGGCTTGATCCGGTGCGTTTGCTATTGATTTCCGTCGGACGGGCGAAGCCCGGCCCCGAGCGTGATCTCGTCGCGCGTTATTTTTTGCGGGCGGCGGCGATCGGCCGCAGCATCGGTATCCAGCCCATCGAATTGCGCGAAATCGATGAAAGCCGCGCCCGGCGGGCGCAGGATCGCAAGCTCGAAGAGGCGAAAGCGATCCGCGCGGCGCTCGGCGCCAATTCTCACATCATCGCCTGCGACGAGACCGGCAAGGCGATCACGAGCGCGGATTTCGCCACCCAGCTCGGCAACGCGCGGGACAATGGTGCCGCAACGCTCGGCCTCGTCATCGGCGGGCCCGACGGGCTCGACCCGGCCTTCCGGGCCGAGGCGCGCTTCGTCCTCGCCTTCGGCGCCATGACCTGGCCGCACCAATTGGCGCGCGTGCTCGCCGCCGAGCAGATCTATCGCGCGACGACAATCCTCTCCGGCCATCCCTATCACCGGATTTAACGCCATTCGCGTCCACCGCGGATTTTGTTGTAGCGACTGCCGCGCCATACTTCGGCCATTGCCGCTTCCGCAAGCTGTGATTCGTGACGCCACCCAACGCGCTGTTCACCGGGACAAGCAAAGCCTCATGCGCCTCGCGCCGCTCGGATTAGCCTTCGCCGTGCTGGCGCCGCTGCCGCTTGCCGCGCAAGCGCCCAACGCGCCCGCGGCCAATGCGTCCGCGCCGACCGCCTCGCCCGCCATTACCGACAAAGAGAAAGAGATTTCGGCGCATAAGACCGAATTGCAGGGCGTCGAGGATACGATCGGCGCCTCGGACGCACAGCGGCAGAAGATTGAGGCCGAGGTCGAAAACCTGCGCGGCGACCGGGCTCGGCTCTCGGCCGCCTTGATCGAGACCACGCAGCAGATCCAGGACAACGAGACCAAGGTGAGCGACGCCGAGGCGCGGCTCGCGGGGCTGTGGGGGCGCGAAGACGCCATCCGCCGCTCCCTCGCCAGCCGCCGGGACGTCATCGCCGAGGTTCTCGCCTCGCTGCAGCGGATGGGACGCACGCCGCCGCCCGCGCTCCTCGTCTCGCCGGAGGACATGCTGCAAGCGATTCGCACCTCGATGCTGCTTGGCGCCGTGGTGCCGCAGATGCGCGCCGAGACCGAGGCCCTCGCCAGCGATCTTTCGGCGCTCGTGCAATTGCGCCAGGCGGTCGCGACCGAGAAGACGCAATTGGCGCAGAAGAACGGGGAGCTTGAGCTGCAGCGTCAAAAGCTCACCGATCTCGTCGCCGCACGGCAGGCTTCGCTCGGTATCGCCGAGCAAGCGCTCGAAGCCGAGCAGCAGCGCGCCGCCGACCTCGCCCGCCAGGCGACGAGCATGAAACAGCTCATCACCAAGATGGAAGAGGACCTCGCCGGCGCGAAAAAGGCCGCGGAGGAAGCCGCGAAAGCCGAAGCCGCCCGCAAACTCGCCGAAGCCGCCGCGCCGCCCGTTCAAAAAGCGATTATTTCGCCGTTCAAGAACCCCGGCCGCCTTGCTCCCGCCATGGCCTTCGTGGATACGAAGGGTCTGCTGCCCTTACCCGCCGCGGGCACGATTCTGCGCTCCTACGGTGCGCCGGACGGCGTCGGCGGTACGGAAAAGGGCATACTGATGGCAACGCGGCCCGGGGCAATTGTCGCGGCGCCTTATGACGGTTGGGTTGCCTTTTCGGGCCCTTACCGGAGCTTTGGACAAGTCTTGATCATCAATGCCGGCGGTGGCTATTATATGGTCTTGGCCGGAATGAAGAGAATTAACGTAGAGGCGGGACAATTCGTTCTCGCCGGGGAGCCCGTCGCGAATATGGGCGATGGGTCGGTCAAAACTGCCGCGGCAATAGCCATTGGCGCGGCTGAGCCCATCCTCTATGTGGAATTTCGGAAAGACGGGGCGGCGATCGATCCGGGCCCATGGTGGGCAAGGCCGGACATGCAAAGGGTTCGCGGATAATGCGCAAA
>JARLIV010000227.1 GCA_031291555.1 Methylovirgula sp.
CATTCCGAGCGAATATGCCGCCATGTTCGCGACGGTGCGCGCGCGCGTGCCGAACGCCGACAAGGCCATTTTCTCGGTCCATTGCCATGATGACCTCGGCCTCGCCGTCGCCAACACTTTGGCAGGCATCGGTGCGGGCGCGCGGCAGGTCGAATGCACGATCAACGGGCTCGGCGAACGCGCCGGCAATGCCGCGCTGGAAGAAGTCGTGATGGCGCTGAAGACGCGCGCCGACAAGCTGCCCTATTACAGCAATGTCGATTCCACGATGCTCACCCGCGCCTCGAAACTCGTCTCGGCCGTCAGCTCCTTCCCGGTGCAATACAACAAGGCGATCGTCGGCCGGAACGCCTTCGCGCACGAGAGCGGCATCCACCAGGACGGTATTTTGAAGAATGCCCAGACCTACGAGATCATGACGCCGGAGAGTGTCGGCGTCAGCAAGAGCTCGCTCGTCATGGGCAAGCATTCCGGCCGCCATGCCTTCCGCGAGAAGCTGCGCGAACTGGGCTACGAACTCGGCGAGAATGCGTTGCAGGACGCCTTCACCCGCTTCAAGAGCCTCGCCGACCGCAAAAAGACGGTCTACGACGAGGATCTGATCGCGCTGGTCGATGACGAGCTGGTCAGCGCGCATGAGCGGATCAAGCTGGTCTCGCTCACCGTCATGGCCGGCACTGGCGGGCCGCAATCGGCGGCGCTGACGCTCGATGTCGAGGGTACGCAGAAGACCTTCCAGGCGACCGGCAACGGGCCCGTGGATGCGATTTTCAACGCCATCCGCGCGCTGGTGCCGCACGAGGCCACGCTCGAACTCTATCAGGTCCATGCTGTCACCCAGGGCACGGATGCGCAGGCGGAAGTCTCGGTCAAACTGGCCGAGGGCGGCCGCTCGGTGACGGCGCGCGGGGCCGATCCGGACACGCTCGTCGCCTCGGCGCGGGCCTACATCGCGGCGCTCAACAAGCTCGCCGCTCTGCACCGGAGCAAGCAGAAGAGCAAGGCGGGCTGATCGCCCGCCTCTCCCCGCCAAGGGATTTTTCCCCAAGCCCTGCTAATGGCTTGCGCGGCGCGCGATGTTCGCTTACATGCTGCCGGCGCGCCGCGTTCCGGCAGCGCAGGTGGTTCGCCTCACAGGCGTGAGGGCGCATAGCTCAGTTGGTAGAGCAGCTGACTCTTAATCAGCGGGTCCAAGGTTCGAGCCCTTGTGCGCCCACCATTCAAATCAAAGACTTAGCCGAAATATTGAAGTCGGGTTAGACACTTTCGTCTAGACGTTAGACACTTTTGTTCCGGATTTGGTTCCGAGCGGATGAACAGTAGTTATCGCGGACGGTCATCCAGCGTAGAACGCTAGATGACTAAACGTGGCGATGATTTCTTGCCGGTGGACTCGTTTTCATTGTCCGTTTCAGGTGAGGGGCATCTCGTTGGTGGACGCGACGCGTTCTGCCTCGTTAGGGGCAGCATCATCCAGCTAAAGCAGTGGCGGTGCGACCTCAGACAATTGATCGATGCCGATGCAGCGCTAGGCCAAATATCCTTCGGCACGTCGGCAGCGAAGAATGCTTTCGACCAGCCCGCATGAAGGACGAGATAGGCAACGAGTCCGGAGATCCCCGCAGGGTTCATGCGTTAGTCCAACGGCATTATCGAAGTAATGCAGCATGCCCATCGTCTGACATTGAGAAAACGGCACATTCCGCGGTCAGCCGCCACGTCGGGCCTGTCAAAAACAAAGGGATCCGGCACTCGCCCAGCAAGCCACGAGAATGAGCCCGAACCTGCCGCGATCTTCATCGTGTCGCCTAATTTCGAGCCAAGCGCGCGCGCGCGATGGATCATTTCCTAAGGGACAGACGTTGGCACGAACCTCGCATTCAATCGTGTGCGGCCGCAAGGGTTCCGGCCGGGGTCATTTCCCCGGCGTCTGGTCCGAGAGCGGCAATCATGCGAGGAGAAATTCGCATGAGGCACGGCGGGACAAAAGCCCGGGAGAGCCAGGATGACAGGGGTCATCATCAGCTCTCTTTGACCCTCTCATCCTGGATTTGGATGTCGAAAGAGGGTTACGTGCATGTTGACACGCAAAGACTTCCTTAAGTTGAGTGCGGCCGCGGCCGCGAGCGCGACGTTGCCGGGTATCGGCTCCGCACGCGCCGACGCAAAAAAGAAGTTCAAGCTCGCTTGGACGATCTATGTCGGATGGATGCCTTGGCCCTGGGCCGCGCAAAAAGGCATCGTCAAGAAATGGGCCGACAAATACGGCATCGAAATCGACGTCATAGAGGTCAATGACTATTCGACGTCGATCAATCAATATACGGCCGGCGCCTTCGACGCATTGACCATCACCAATATGGACACTCTGGCCGTGCCTGCCGTCGGCGGCGTCGACTCCACTTCGGTGATCGTCGGCGACTACTCCAACGGCAACGATGCCGTGATCCTCAAGAACAAAACCAAGTTCGAGGACATCAAAGGCCAGAAGGTCAATATCGTCCAATATTCCGTGTCGCAATATCTGCTTGACCGCGGCCTGCAACTGCATGGGCTAACCGAGCGCGATATCAAGATCGTCAACACGTCGGATGCCGATATGGCCGCCGCCTTCCTGACCCCGGATGTTTCGGCAGTGGTGACCTGGAACCCGATCGTCGAGCAAATCGACGCCGATGCGGGCGCGCATAACGTCTTCAACTCCTCGCAGATTCCCGGCGAAATTCTCGATCTCGTGATCGTCAACACCAAGACGCTGCAGGCAAATCCCGAATTCGCCAAGGCGCTCTGCGGCATCTGGTACGAGACGCTCGGCATCATCCTTGCCGATACGCCTGCTGCGAAAGAGGCGCAAACGGAAATGGGCAAGCTCTCCGGCACCGATTACGCGCATTTCGCCAGCCAGTTGAAAACGACCTACCTCTTCTCCGATCCCGCAAAGGCTGCGGAATTCACCAAAGGCTCGCAGTTGATCTCGACCATGGACCATGTGCGGCAATTCCTGTTCACCTGGGGCATGATGGGGCAAGGCGCGAAATCGGCGGATGTCGTCGGCATCGAGTTTCCCTCGGGCCACATTCTTGGCAACCCAAAGAACGTCACCTTCCGATTCAGCGCCGAATATATGGCCTTGGCCGCCGCCAAGAAACTCTAATGCGGCTCATCAACCGATATCCCGACAAGGGTACGGCCAGGCTTCTGGCCGCAATCCCGTTCGCGATTGTCCTCGCGGTGTACCTGATCGCTTCGGCGATCAGGCTTGCCGGCAATCCGGACGACAAATTGCTGCCAGGGCTCGCGCAAATGGCAAGCGCCGTCCAAGAGATGGCGTTTACCCAGGACCCCGCCACTGGCGATTATCTTATGCTGGACGATACGCTCGCGAGTCTCGAGCGTTTGCTGGCGGGGCTCGGAATCTCGGTGGCGATTTCCTTCATCGTCGGGATCGCCGTCGGCATGATCCCCTATCTGCGCAAGATGCTCGTTCCGTTCATCGCCGCCTTCTCGATGGTGCCGCCGCTCGCGATCCTTCCGATTCTCTTCATCATCGTCGGCATCGGCGAAACGTCCAAAGTCGTGCTCATCGTCATCGGCACCGCACCGTTCATGATCCGCGATCTCATCATGCGCGTCGAGGAGATCCCGAAGGCGCAGATGATCAAGGCCCAGACGCTGGGCGCGTCCACCTGGGCGATCGCGCTTCGCGTTGTGGTACCGCAGATGCTGCCGCGTCTGATTGACAGTTTGCGTCTCTCGCTCGGCCCTGCCTGGATCTATCTCATCTCGGCCGAGGCGATCGCGGCACAGGAAGGGCTAGGCTATCGTATCTTCCTGGTCCGCCGATATTTCTCGATGGACATCATCATTCCCTATGTTCTGTGGATCACACTGCTCGCCTTCGCGTTCGATGTCGCGTTGCGGCTCCTGCAGCGTTTCGCCTTCCCATGGTTCGCCGGAGCCAAGACCCTATGAGCACGATCGAGGCAAAGGATGTCTGGCAAATCTACGACGGCCGCGTTGTGCTGGAAAAAATCAATATCAGCATCAACGAAGGCAGCTTCGTCTCGATCGTCGGCCCCTCAGGCTGCGGCAAGACGACCTTTCTGCGCATGCTGATGAGCGAAGAGACGCCTTCGCGCGGCACCATCACTCTCGACGGAAAGCCGCTGCCGGCCGAGCCGACAAGCGATCGCGGCGTCGTCTTCCAGCGCTATTCGGTGTTTCCGCATCTGACCGTGCTGGAAAATGTGATGCTGCCGTTGGAACTCGCGGCATCGCCGCTTTTATCGCGGCTCTTCGGCGCCCGCCGCCGCGCCACGCGTGACGCCGCAAGAACCATGCTCGAACATGTCGGGCTGCACGCCGCTGCTTCATTCTACCCGGCACAGCTTTCCGGCGGAATGCAGCAACGGCTCGCTCTGGCGCAAGCCTTGATGGCCAAGCCGCGCGTATTGCTGCTCGACGAACCCTTTTCCGCCCTCGACCCTGGCACGCGCGCCGATATCCATGTCCTCACGAAGCGCCTTTGGGAGGAGACGAAGATGACCATCGTCATGGTCACCCACGATATTTCGGAAGCCTTTCGGCTCGGCACACGGGTGATCGTCTTCGAACGCCTCAATCCAGACGATCCCGCGCATGGCGCGCGCATGACGCATGATCTGTCGGTGCGCCCACGACTGAAAGACAAGAAGGTACTCGCCTGATGCAAGACCTCGACAAATTAACGCCCGAGCAATATCGCGCTCGCTACGAGGCCCTGCAGGCGAAAGCGCGCAGCCGCGCCGCGGCGTCAAAACCCGTCGCGAAATTCTCCGAGATCGCCGAAAGCGCCGTGATCTTCCGCGACACGATCCCGCCCGGCAGCTATGCCAATTTCCGCCTGAACCGTGGCGCGGCTTTGCGGATCACGAACGGTTCCGGCACGCCCGGCGCGGCCTTCTTCATGTGGAACGCGGATGAGACGTCCGAACGCTATAACGCAGGCGACACAGCAAAGCTGCAATGGACGACAAATCTGACCACAGGGCGGGTGCTGTTCTCCGACATGGGACGCGTGCTTGCCGCGATCACCGCCGATACCGGCGTTGGGCATGACACGATCATCGGGCCCAACTCCCCGGCACAAACGTCGGGACGCAACGGCCGCGACAACATCCGCGCAGCGGCCGCGAAACTGGGGCTCTCGCGCCGCGATGTCGCCCCTGCCATTTCGCTCTTCTCGCCCATCGCCGTCGATACCGACGGATGCCCGCGCTGGCGAAACAACCCGCCGGCAGGCGCGGCGATTGAACTGCGGGCCGAGATGAATCTGCTCGTAGCGCTCTCCAACACGCCGCACGCGCTGAGCCCGGCGCAAGAGGCGACGGGGCCGATCAGCTATATCGCCTGGCGCGCGCCGAACGCCAAGGCCGATGACCTTTGCCGCACATTCACGGAAGAAGCCGCCCGCGGCTTCATCAATACGGATGGGTTCTTCGCCGCATGAGCCAGATTGTCTCCGATATATTCGTTCCCGCGCGCGCACCTTATTCCGCTGTACTTCAGGCGGGACAGATCATGCGCATCATCGACTTGAAGAGCCAGCAGGCGGTCGACGCGCTATTCTACAACGCCGCCGATACCAGCGAGCGCTATTCCGCGCAGGATACGCTGGCGGTGCAAGCCGCAAAGGGCCACCGTTACGATCTGACGACGGGCTCGGTGCTGTTGTCGAATGAGCTGCGTCCTATGTTGCGGATCGTCGCCGATACCTGCGGCTTTCACGACACCTGTGCCGGAGCCTGCTCCTGCGAGAGCAACACTGTGCGCTTTGGGCACGAAACGCGCTTCATGCACGCCTGCCGCGAGAACTTTCTCGTTGAAGCGGCGAAATACGGCATGGGCAAGCGTGACCTCGTTTCCAACGTGAACTTCTTCATGAACGTACCGATCCGGCCAGACGGTGAATTGACCGTAGATGACGGCGTGTCTGAGCCTGGCGGCTATGTCGAACTCGAAGCACTGATGGATGTGCTCGTGCTCATCTCAAATTGTCCGCAGGTCAATAATCCCTGCAACGGTTTCACGCCCACGCCCATCCAAATCATTATCAGCGAACCCTAATGTTCACCAAAGTTCTGATCGCTAATCGCGGCGAAATCCTTGCCCGCGTCTGTCGTACCTTGCGGCAAATGAAGATCGACTCGGTGGCTGTCTATTCCGACGCCGATCGCTTTTCGCCGCCCGTTCTCGCGGCGGACGAGGCGGTGCGGATCGGGCCGCCGCCTGCCGCGGAAAGCTATCTGGACGCGGAATCTGTCATTGCGGCGTGCAAAGCCACAGGCACGCAAGCCGTGCATCCCGGTTACGGCTTTCTCTCGGAGCGCGTCGAATTCGCGGAGAAACTCGCGACTGAGGGAATCAAGTTCATTGGCCCGCGGCCTGAGCATTTGCGCGATTTCGGCTTGAAACATACGGCGCGCGCGCTCGCCGAAAAGGCCGGCGTGCCGATGCTGCCGGGCACCGGCGTTTTGGTCTCTGCGGCGGACGCTTTGGCGGCGGCTGAGAGTATCGGCTACCCGGTGATGTTGAAGAGCAGCGCGGGCGGCGGCGGCATCGGCATGGTTCTTTGCAAAAATGCCACCGAGCTTGCCGATAATTTCGCCAGCGTCTCGCGCCTCGCAGTGAATAATTTTGGCAACGCGGCTCTGTTCCTCGAAAAATATGTCGCCCGTGCGCGGCATGTCGAAGTGCAGATTTTCGGCGATGGGCGCGGCGGTGTTGTTGCTCTTGGCGCGCGCGACTGCTCTCTGCAGCGCCGCAACCAAAAAGTCGTCGAAGAAACTCCGCCGCCGAACCTGCCGGAACCGGCTCTCGAGGCCTTGCAGGATGCCGCGGTCGCGCTCGCGGCTTCGGTCCAATATGAATCCGCCGGGACGGTCGAATTCGTCTATGACGCGGAAACCAACAAGTTTTTCTTTCTCGAAGTGAACACCCGACTCCAGGTTGAGCACGGAGTAACCGAGGAAATCTACGGCGTCGATCTGGTACGCTGGATGATCGAGCAAGCGGAGGGCAGATTCTCACTACCCAAGGCGCTTGCGCCGAAAGGCGCCGCCGTCGAAGTGCGCATTTACGCCGAGAACCCGGCCGAGAATTTCATTCCCTGCGCGGGCACGCTCACCGCCTTTGCGCCGGGACCGGACTTGCGCGTCGATACATGGGTCGAAGCCGGAACCACAGTCTCGCGGTTCTATGATCCGATGCTAGCGAAGTTCATCGCTACGGGCGACACGCGCGCCGCGGCGATCGCAAATCTGCGAAGGGCGCTGGCTAAGAGCCAGATTTTCGGCCTCGAGACCAATCTCGATTATCTGCGGGAGGTTCTGGCGCTGCCGGACTTCATCGCAGGCACTATGACGACGCGTTCGCTCGCGGATTTCATCTACGTTCCGCACAGCATCGCGGTACTCGACGGCGGCGCGCAATCGTCGCTCCAAAGTTTGCCGGGGCGACTCGGATATTGGGAAGTTGGCATACCGCCTTCCGGCCCGATGGACGAGAAGAGTCATGCGCTTGCTAATGCGATTCTCGGCAACACCGCTACAGCCACGGCATTGGAGTTGACCCACATCGGGCCGGCGCTGCGCTTCAATTGCGATACCACCATCGCCTTGGCCGGAGCGGCGATGGTCGCCGATCTCGATGGGGCACCGGTCAGTTATTTCTCTCCCCTTCAGGTAAAGGCGGGGCAAATCCTGACGCTGGGAACGATCGACGGTCCAGGCCAGCGGACTTACCTCGCGGTCGCAGGCGGATTTGCTGCCCCGGATTATCTCGGCTCGACCGCGACGTTCACGCTTGGCGGCTTTGGCGGCCACAGCGGGGGTGCCTTAAAGGCGGGCGATACGCTGCGCCTCAATTGCCCGCCCGGAGACCTGATCCAAACAGCGCCTTTCGAGCGCCCTGCCCTTACGCACGACTGGCAGCTTGCGGTCCGCTACGGGCCGCACGGCGCGCCGGATTTCTTCCGGCAGGACGACATCGACACGCTTTTCTCGTCCGCGTACGAAGTGCACTACAATTCCGCCCGAACCGGCGTGCGCCTCATTGGTCCCAAACCGAAATGGGCGCGCCTGGATGGCGGCGAGGCGGGACTGCATCCCTCCAATATCCACGATAATGCCTATGCCGTCGGCGCGATAGACTTCACCGGCGACATGCCGATTCTGCTCGGCCCGGACGGGCCGTCGCTCGGCGGTTTCGTCTGTCCGGCAGTGGTGACGCGCGACGATCTCTGGAAGCTCGGCCAGCTCAAGCCCGGCGACAAAGTGCGGTTCGTGCGCGCCGATTCCGCCCCCGCGATCATTGAAACACGAGAGGACACAGTCATTCGCCGCGCGGGCGATGAGGACATTCTCATCGAATTTGGTGAGATGAAACTCGACTTCGCCTTGCGCCTGCGTGTCCAAGCGCTGCGCGACGCCCTGGAGGAGGCAAAACTTCCCGGCGTCATCGATCTCACGCCCGGCATTCGCTCGCTGCAAGTCCATTTTGATTCCGCCGTCACCAATGTTGCAAGGATCAGCGCGGCGGTGGACGAGATTCTGCCCGCCCTGCCTGCGCCCGAAGACATGACGGTGCAGGCGCGCACGATTTATCTGCCGCTTTCCTGGAACGATCCACAGATTCGTCTGGCGATGCGCAAATATCAGGAGACGACCCGCCCCAACGCGCCCTGGTGCCCCGACAACATCGAGTTCATCCGCCGCATCAACGGACTTGATTCACTGGAAGACGTGAAGCGCATCGTCTTCGACGCGGCCTATGTGGTTCTCGGACTCGGCGACGTCTATCTCGGCGCGCCGGTCGCGACGCCCTACGATCCACGTCATCGCCTGGTAACGACCAAATATAATCCCGCCCGGCCGTGGACGCCGCAGAACGCCGTCGGCATCGGCGGTGCCTATATGTGCGTCTATGGCATGGAAGGCCCGGGCGGCTACCAGCTCTTCGGCCGCACCATCCAGATGTGGAACACGTACCGGCAGACGCCGCCGTTCGAGACAGGCAAGCCCTGGCTGCTGCGGCACTTCGACCAAATCCGTTTCGTCGAGGTCTCGGAGCAGGAACTACTGGAGCTGCGCGAAGCGTTTCCACATGGCAAATATGTGCCGCGCATCGAGCCGAGCACGTTCTCATTGCGCGAACATCTCGCGTTCTGCGCTGTGAATGCTGAAAGCATCTCTGATTTCCAGCGCCGTCAGCGCGCCGCCTTCGCCACCGAGCGCGAGGATTGGAAGGCCAAAGGCCTGCACAGTTTTGAGGAGCCGGACCTGCCGCCTCCGCCCCCCGAGGATGCCCTGCCCCCCGGCGCGCGTGCCATTTCCGCGCCGGTGCAAGGCAGCGTCTGGCAAGTGCTCAAGGCTGCCGGCGAGACCGTCGAAGCCGGCGAGACGATCATGATCGTTGAATCGATGAAGATGGAAGTGCGCGTGTGCGCGCTGGCCGCCGGACGTCTCACGAATCTCGCGGCCGCGCCGGGCCAGGTGGTGCGTGCCGGGCAACGGCTCGGCGTCATTGTGACAGAGTAAATGGATGATTCCTGACCCACTGGAAATTTCGGCTCTGCGCGCGGCTTACGCCGAAGGCAGCCTGACGCCCGAAATGCTGATCGAAACGCTCTACGGGCGGATCGAAGATTATTCCGACAAGGCCGTCTTCATCTCGCTCGTGCCGAAAGAGGAAGCATTCGCCGCCGCCCGAGCATTGAGAGGACGCGAGCATCTCCCGCTCTACGGCATTCCTTATGTCGTGAAAGACAATATCGACGTGGCGGATATGATCACGACGGCGGCCTGCCCCGATTTCGCTTACACCGCGACACAAGACGCAGCGGCGGTCGCAAAGCTGCGCGATGCCGGAGCCATTCTGCTCGGCAAGACAAATCTTGACCAATTCGCCACGGGATTGAACGGCACGCGTTCGCCCTATGGCGCGCCACGTTCGGTCTTCAATGCCGATTATATTTCGGGAGGCTCTTCCTCAGGCTCGGCGGTGGCGGTCGCTGCCGGCCTTGCGGCCTTCGCGCTCGGCACTGATACGGCGGGCTCCGGCCGTGTCCCCGCCGCCTTCAACAATATCGTCGGACTGAAACCCACGATTGGCCGCATCAGCGCTGCTGGCGTGGTGCCCGCTTGCAAGAGCCTCGACTGCGTGGCGGTTTTTGCCAATTCCGTGAACGATGCCATGACGGTGCTGCATGTTGTCGAAGGCTACGATGCCAGCGATACTTATTCCCGGCCCGCGCGCGACGTCGCGCTGCCAGCCGCGCCGCGCCTGGGCGTACTCGCGCCAAGGGATCGGAATTTTGCCGGCGACGCGGAGGCCGCGGAGCTCTACGTCACCGCCCTCGCTAAGGCCGAGGAATTGGGCTGGCCGCTGGTCGAGATCGACTATGCTCCCTTTCGCGACATTGCCGCACTGCTCTATGGCGGCGCCTTTGTCGCTGAACGTCTCGCCGCGATACGGACCTTCTTCGAGGCGCACGCGGATGCCGTACACCCGGTGGTCCGCGAAATCATATCTGGCGCCCACAAATTTTCTGCCGCCGACGCTTTTTCCGATATCTACAAGGTGCAGACGCTGCGTCAGGCGGCTTTGGCGGAACTCGCCGGGTGCGATGTATTGCTGCTACCCACAGCGCCGACCATCTTCACCGTCGCGGAAATGCTGCAACAGCCCATCGCGCGCAATGCGACGTTGGGGCTTTATACCAATTTCGTCAATTTGCTTGACCTTGCAGCCGTCGCCCTACCCGCCGGGTTCCGCCCGGACGGCTTGCCCTTCGGCGTCACGATCATTGGGCAGGCCTTCTCCGATGCTGCGCTTGCCCATTATGCGTCGGCTTTGCATGCGGCGCTTGGCGCTGGCGCGGGAATCGCCCGCCGTCCTGTCCACGACAACTATTGCGCCGCTACGGCCGAGGAAGTCATTCTCGTCGTTGCCGGAGCGCATTTGAGCGGCATGCCGCTCAATCCCCAACTCGTTGACCTTGGCGCCCGGCTTGTGCGTGCCACCAAGACAGCAGCCGATTACAGGCTCTATGCGCTCACCACGACGCCGCCCAAGCCTGGCCTCGTCCACGAGCCGGGTTTCGCCGGAAGCGGCATCGCGGTGGAACTCTGGGCGCTGATGCCGGAAAATTTCGGCCGTTTCGTCGCGGCGTTGCCAGCACCCATGGCCATCGGCCGCGTCGAATTGGCCGACGGCTCCGTGCATCCGGGCTTTCTGTGCGAGGCTTATGCATTGAAAAACGCCGCCGACATCACTGCTTTCGGCGGCTGGAGAGCCTATCGCGCTAGATCGGGATAACCTGGCTTAATCAGCGGGTCCAAGGTTCGAGCCCTTGTGCGGCCACCATTCAAATCAATCAGTTAGCCTAATCAGAGGAAGAACAAACCGCTTCGGTTTGCAGCCGGTTTGCAATTTTTGAGCGAGTTTCATTCTCCTAAACGCTTCGGATTGCCCGCCCTCGTATCAATCGCAACCCAGGGCAGAACCGAAAATGAGCATTTGCAAACGATCCGACCTCGAGGAGAGAGGTAGCTCGCTCTTCGGTGCCTCTTGGAGAAGGGCCATCGGCCCGGAAAGATCACAGGCGTAGCCGAGCGCGCCGGCAGGTTCAGCAAGTCGTGCTGCTAATGCTTGAGCGCGTGCGCGAGAGTTCCCCCGGTCCAATGTCGCCAGTGCGTCGGATCAACCCACACTTCTTCGTTGGTCCAGCTACTAAACCAGCGGTCGCCAAGGCGACGGCACGGAAAGACCAGAGCGTGAACCTCGCCGCGCTCGATCACGCAAATTTCGACGTCTTCGTCAGGTGGGGCTGAATCAATTAGTTCCCAATCCATCGCGCGATAAATAATTTCGCCAGCCTAGAGCGGCGATTGAACGAAATTCGCCGTCTGGGAACTTTGATTTAGGTCAAATCGCTGTCGAAGGGGCACCGAGGGTCGAGGGAGCGTGCTCAAACCTGCGGCTTGTCTGGCCTTGGGGGATCATCCGTGGGGTCGTCGGGCGGACTGGCCAGCTTAGCCCTTTCCGCAACAAGGAGCCGTTCGACGATTTTCCGCGTCTGCTCATCGAGCGGGGTCTGCAAGAGGCGCGTGAAATGCTCAATGTTCAGTTCGGCAATTCTACGCGGGCTGGAGAAATCGTCGGCCATCTGATCTGTCTGATCTGCTCTGCGAACAGCTGGAGGAAGTCTTTGGTCAGGCCCAGCCGAAACTTGATCCTGATCAAGCCTACGTCGAATGCATTACAATGCGCAATGTTAATAATGGGACGAATAATTAGGCGGGCCAGGCCCGCCCGCTCCAGCAACCTATGCCGACGTTTTTAGGTAAAATCCGACTCTATCCGCTCCAGCAAGCTTGGATCATCGCCCCCTTCGCCCGATCGATTAACCCGCGCCGACACGCGCCATTCTCGCAACGCCTCCTCCGCAGCCGGTCCCAATTCGTCCGCGCCCATCTCGCCATTTAGCCAGCGGTCAAAATCCTCCGGCCGCAGAAGGACCGGCATCCGGTCATGGTAGACGTTCATCCATCGCGAGGCGCTCGTTACCAAGATCGTCGCGGACAAGACTTCCTCGCCCGTCTCAGGATCACGCCAACGATCCCATAAGCCCGCGAAGCCGATTAGTGGTGAGCCATCCGCCGCACTGAAATAATGCGGGATTCGGTCTATCTTCGGTCCTGTC
>JARLIV010000228.1 GCA_031291555.1 Methylovirgula sp.
AAGCTTGGTGAAGTCCTGCAGCAAGATCACGTCGACGTCGAGATAGATCACCTCATCGAGCGGCAAGGCCAGCGCCAGCAATTTGCGCAGCCTGCGGCGATGCCCCGGGTTCAACGGGTAAAGCCGGCGCGCAAGCGCATCCAGTTCACTGCTGTCGAGGGAGACAACCTCGACCCCGTAGGCCTCCGCGGCGATGCGGGTGCGGGTGAGGTTGTCATCATAAGGGATGAGGTAGACTGGGATCGAAGAGCTCGACGCGCGGTAGCTTTCGAGGAAGGGCAATAGCCAATCTATGACGCGATCGTTGGCGATGATCGCGATACCATACTTCTTGGACGGGGCAGTTTCAGGTGGGTCGCGTGTATCCGACATGGGCTCACTTCACAACGACGACGTCGGCCAGCACATCCAAGCGCCAGATCGGTCCCCAAAATCTCCGGCATTGGCGGGACGGAAACGACGTGGCGGTTTCTTCGGACCGCAGGCATCGCGGCAGACAAGTTCGATCAAAAACTAAGCGCAATGATATTGGTCTCAGTCCGTCCAATTATCGATAACCCGTTCAGCAGCCGGGATTTCGGCTCACGGCCCGGATCGCGCCCCTTTTAGCGACGGCGGAGCAGCGGATCAAGCTTCAGGCGTTGAATCGGCTGATTTTACGAGTTTCAGAAGGGCGTCGACATAGGCCTCGCCGCTGTGCTGGTTGGCGAATTCGTGCGCGCTGCGCGCCGCCCGACCTTGGCTCTCGGCCAGGTGCGGCAGCAGGCGTTCTATGGCGTCTGCGAGCGCTGCACTCGTGTAGGGCGCAAAAATCTCGCCCTCCGCCACGCCGCTCTCAATCCCTGCGGCTGCGTAAATCCCGCGCGCGGCGATGACCGGCCGGCCGGCCGCCACCGCCTCCGTATAGAGGCCGGAGCCACGCAGGCCGAAGCGCTGTGGATCATAAGGCAACAATGTGACATCCACGGCATTGGTCCTTTGCGCATATTCCGCGCTGCCCATTACGCCTTCGACGATCTCGATGCCGGAAAGTCGGCGCAGTTTCCGTTCGGCCTCGACCGTCTCGCGCTCCCAATTCGAATGTTGAATTTGGATGACGAAATCGACGGGCAGGTTCCTGGCACGGCAGATTTCGATCGCATCGGGCAGGAGATGAAACCCCTTCTCCGATTTTGAATAGCCGAAGAAGCCGAACCGTGCCCGGCCATCCCGGTTCGGCTGCGCTTGCGCGGCGCGCATGGCAATCGGCAGCAGAGTGGTCTTGATTCCAAACTGCCGGACGTAGATCTCGGCGAGCGCGTCGTTCTCGGTGGTGAAGAACAAGGACTTGCCGATCAGCTCACGGGCGAGATCGAAAGCTTGGCGGTAATAGGCCGCGCCGCGCTCCCCGCTCCGATCCCATGGCGTCCAATTCGGCGTGAACATCAATTGACAGATGACTTTCGGCAAAGCCCCCAAGGGCAGCGACAAGAGATGCTGCACGAGACCGAGGATCTGATTTTGCGAAATGCCCGGCACAACGACGATATTGTCGCGGCGCCAGACGTCGGCCGGGAGCCTTGCGAGGTCGCGCTGATAAATTTCGTTCAGTACGCGCCAAGTGTCTTTCTCGGAAAAGCTCCGCTGCCCCTTCACGAAATCTCGCGCCATCGCGAGTGAATCGCTGATGATATTGGGCCTTGAGGGGTACCGCCGCCGATAGCCCCAATAGAGGCTGCGGGTGAACCAGGGTGTCGCGCCAATGTCGCGGATCACGGCGGCGTCCATGCCCTTCATGCCGAAAACGCGATAAGAGATGCCACGCTGCGATAGCGCACCGCCGACCTCCAGCAGGAGTTGATAGCTGTGCTCACCGCAGCTGACGAGCCCGTTGTCGAGCACAACCACCTGCATCTGACCGCCTTTCGACTTGAAAGAACTGCTGGAATTCCAAATCTTTCTCAGATGAAATATCTTTTTACGGCGGGGTTGAGCAGTGGGCTTGACGAAACTATCCGAATATTAATGTGATCTGCCATCACAGGCGTGTGCGTTGAGATGTTACGAGCCTTCCCGACGCCGGAAGAACAGACGGGACAAGAGGTAAGATTCATGTCATCGCCCAGCGAAATGCAAGGTGAGCCACAGCACGCCCGCGGCGCCGCGACCAATGCGGAAGTCCTGCGTGCTTCTCCCCGTCTTTTCGACAATCCCTTGCTCGACAAGCTGTCGCGCGTGCATTGGTCGATGCCCTTGATTCTTTACACGCCGGTCATGGCCTTGCTCGCATGGCTCAGCTTACGCAGCCTTTCGCCTCTCACGGTCCTTGTGGCGGTCGCGCTCGGCTACGCAATCTGGACCTTAATCGAATATTTTGGGCATCGTTACCTCTTCCACGCTGAATTCCCCGGGGAATGGGGCGCGCGTATCCACTTCCTGATCCACGGCGTGCATCACGACCATCCCAACGATCCGTTGCGGCTGGTGATGCCGCCGCTGCTTAGCGGGCCGATCATGCTCATTGCGCTCCTCGTCGCATGGCTCGTCTTCGGCTTTCCGCTCGGCTACGCCGTCCTTATCGGCTTCATGCTCGGCTATGTCGCCTACGACATGGTGCATTATTACGTGCATCACGCGACGCCCTCCACGCGAGTCGGGCGTTATCTGCGGCAGGTGCATATGGTGCATCATTTCCGCGACCCCGAGAGCTATTTCGGTGTCAGCGCGCCTTATTGGGATGCCGTTTTCGGAACGCGCGCCGCGCCACCATCGAAAGAGCGGCCTTCAGCCTGAGCGTGGCAGCAAAACGCGAAGACGCGGAACCGACCGGCCGCCCAAGCATTTCGTGATACGGCGGCGTGCGTCGCAAACGCCCTCTTTGACCCGACACGTGCGATACGAGGCGAATATGACAGAGCCGCCCTAAGCGGCCAGTTTTGAAATCTTTCACGCTGCCAACGGCTGGACGATCAGTCATGTTGCCCATGAGGTCATCGACGCACCGGTTCATCCTGAAATGGCTGTGCGTTGCGATCCTGTCCGCCCTGCTCGTCTACTTCTGCTACCGGCACACGCTCGCCGCGCCCGACGCGCTGAAATGGAACGCGTGGGCGTTTTCAGACTGGCTGATCAATTACAGCGGCGGCTTTGTTCGGCGTGGCCTCGCCGGTCATCTGATCGGCCTGTTCACAGCGGGCAGGCCGACGGCGCCGGTCCTCAACCTGATCGTCTTCGCGAATTTCACCGCACTGCTTTTTGCAACGTCTCTGCTACTCGTTCTCTCGCGCCCGTTTGGCGCCTTCGCCGCCGTGCTCATCATGCTGATCCCCGGCGGTGTCTGGTCGATGCAACTCGACAATGAATTATATTATCGTAAGGAACTGCTGTTCTACGTCTATATCGCCCTCATCTGCCTGATCTATCTCGCCGCGCGCCGAACGGCCCGCGAGAAGCTTTCGTGCCTGCTCGACATCCTGAACTGCGGCATGATCGCGATCCTCTCCATCGCGCTCAGCTTCGTGCACGAGGCGTTTCTCTTCATCGGCGCGGTTCCGTCGATGCTCGTTCTTTACTGGATCGCGTGCACGCGCCGGCCGGCGTGGCGGACAGACGCGCCGCTCGGCTATGGCGCGGCGATGGTCGCCCTGTTCCTGGTGCTGCTGGCCTACAAGGGCGACCGGAATTCCGCGCAGGCAATTTGGCAAAGCCTCAACCCCGCCGACCGCGCGCTCATCTCCGACACCGGCGACATGGCCGGCGGCATCTCGGCCATCGGCTGGGGACCGGCGCGCGAACTCGCCGAAACCCTCACCATCGTATTCAAGGGAACAGCCTGGTATTATCTGCTCGCGATCGCCGCATCGCTGTTCTATCTCCTCGCCACGGCGCGCTTCTTCTGCAGAGATCGCAAGGGCAGCGCCGCCTCGGCGGCTCGATATTCCTCCTGGGCCGCAAAGATATTTATGCTCTGCATCGCCGCCATCGCGCCGCTGTTCGTGCTCGGCGCCGACTGGGGCCGCTGGATCGTCGCAGTCAATATGATGACGGTTCCACTCATCTGCGCCGGGGAGTTTACAGCGCCTTTGCCGCTTCCCGCCATGCTCGAGCCGCGCGCGATTTTCGCGCGGATCAGGTCGACAAAATATGTCGGCTTCGCCTGTGGGATGCTTCTGCTATTGGTCGCGCTGACGTTCCGCATTCCAGAATGCTGCCTCGTCGGGAGCGGCGACGGGTTCACGACGATGGAGTCGCAGCTTTTTTCCTCGGCCACGCAGGCGCTGCGCAATCGAAACGGCGGAAAATAGCGGCAACTTCCGTGGCGCGATGGAAAGTGAAATAGCGGCCGCGTTCATCCGCTCCAGGCTGGCGATCGACCACGTTCGTGATTTTTGGATCGATTTGATCCGAAATCATTGTGATCTAGCCCCGCTTGCGTCCCGTGCCCTCGGGCTGCAACGTCAGCTTTCCGGGACGCGGGGCGCGGGCGCCGACGAAAACGTCGAAGCGGCCGTTCTGCCAGACGACATCGTTTGTCGTCCAGGCGCGCAGCCAGGCCGCCAAGGCAAGAAGCTCGCGGCCGAGGAAGGCAAGCGGCGCATAGCGCGAGACATGCCAGCCCTTGAGCCAAGCCAATCCGGTTTCGGCCGCAAACCAGCCCGATAGCGTGACGGCGAAAGCAGCGAGGGCGGGCATTCCAAGAAGCGGCGCAGCAAGCGCCGCGGCAAAGGCCGTCGGCAGCGGACTGACAATCGGCTCCAAGGGGAAAGTCAGCGGCTCGTGCGTGTGGCGGATCACGCTCCAGCGCACTTGCCGGTCATAAACCTCACGCAAGGTCCGCCAGCCGATGAGCTGACGCAGCGGGCGATGCGCGAAGACGGTGCGCAGACCGATCGCGTCGAGCCCTTTGGCGATGGCGGTATCCTCCGCCAGCGTATAGCTCATTGCGTCGATGCCGCCCGCCTTGGCGATATCGCTGCGCCGGAACAGCATCACCTTACCGACCCCGTAGCCGAAGCCGAGGGCCGAGGCGGCGAGCAACAAGCGCGCATGCGTATTGATGATCGCGCCCTCGATATGGCCGGCGAGCGATTCCGCCTGTTCGGCGACCGGCACCCCGACGACCATGCCGACGCCGGGCGCGAAATTGCGCATGAAGGCGGCAAGCGTGTCACGCTCGAGAATGATGTTCGAATCCTTGACGAGAATGAAATCGTGCGATGAGGCAGAGAGCGGCGCATCAAGCGTATTGAGCTTCGGACTCACCGCGAAATCGGACTGCGAACGCAGGATGCGCGTCGGGACGTGCGGATGGCCCATTTTCAGCGCCAGCGCAGTCTCGAGCGCTGGCGAGCCGGCCTCGGCCGCACTGAACAGAACCTCGTATTCCGGATAAGCCTGATCGTAGATGGAGGCTTGGGCCGCGGCAAAGCCAGAATGTTCCAATTTGATCGGCATCACCGCCGTGACCGGTGGCTGATCGAAATTCTCGGCGCGGCTGCCTTGAAGCAATGGCTGAAGCAAAGCACCGATGCAGGTCGCGAGAAACACGACCAGCGCGATGACGAGCCAGACAACGCCCAGGTAGGATATGAAAGTCATAGCGTCCTTGAGCCTGCCCCCGATTTGCGGGGCGACACGCAAATCCCACGGCCATTCCGAAACGTCAAATCGTCCCGGCGACGGGCGGTAGTCCAGCACATCCTGAGGCGAGGCTCAAGACCAAGGCTCAAGTTGGGAGGTGAATTGAGCGCCAAGCTCTTTCTTTACAGTCACATAGCGCGTTGAGACCGGACGCGCCCATCCGGCCGGAGACGCCTCAAGCCTTCCCTTCGAGGCTTTCCAGCTCGCCGATCAGCTCTTCGACCATGCCGAGGCCGATCTGCCAGAAGGCGGGATCACGGGCATCGAGGCCGAAGGGCGCCAAAAGCTCCGAATAATGCTTGCTGCCGCCGGCCGCGAGCATGGCGAGATAGCGCTCGGCGAACCCTTCGCTCGCCCGCTGATAGACGCCGTAAAGCGAATTCACCAGGCAATCGCCGAACGCATAGGCATAAACGTAGAACGGCGAATGGATGAAATGCGGAATATAGGCCCAGAAGGTCTCATAGCCAGGGCCGAGCCGGATGGCAGGCCCGAGGCTTTCGCTCTGCACGCTCATCCAGAGCTCGCAGATTTTCTCGCGCGTCAATTCGCCGTTCCGCCGCTCGATGTGCACCTTGCGCTCGAACAGGTAGAAGGCCGTCTGCCGCACGACCGTGTTGATCATGTCCTCGACCTTCGCCGCCAGCATGGCGCGGCGCTCGGTGACCGACGCAGCCTTGGCGAGCAGGGCGCGGAAGGTCAACATTTCGCCGAAGACGGAGGCGGTCTCTGCCAAGGTGAGCGGCGTCGCCGCCATCAAGGCGCCGTTCGGCGCGGCGAGAACCTGATGGACGCCGTGGCCGAGCTCATGCGCCAAGGTCATCACGTCGCGCGGCTTGCCCTGATAATTGAGCAGCACGTAAGGATGCACCGACGGCACGGTCGGATGCGCGAAAGCGCCCGGCGCCTTGCCGGGCCTGACCGGCGCATCGATCCAATTGCGCGCGAAGAACTGCTCGGCGATGCCCGCCATACGCGGCGAGAAATCGGCATAGGCGCCGAGCACCGTGTCGCGCGCATCATTCCACGTATATGTCCGCTGCGGCACGCTCGGCAGCGGCGCGTTGCGATCCCAGAAGTCGAGCGCATCCCTGCCGAACCAGCGCGCCTTCAATTTGTAATAGCGGTGCGAGAGGCGCGGATAGGCGGACTGCACCGCCGCGGCCAGCGCATCGACGACCTCGCGCTCGACGCGATTAGCGAGATGGCGTGAATCGGCGACATCCTTGAAGCCGCGCCAACGGTCCGAAATCTCCTTGTCCTTGGCGAGGACATTGGTGACGAAAGCGAAGGTGCGCAGGTTTTGCGAAAGCGTCTCCGCAATGGCGGCGGCCGCGCCTTTACGCACCTCCTCCTTCGGATCCTGCATAAGGTTGAGCGTCGGCTCCAGCGCCAGCTCCTCGCCCCCGACCTTGAAGCGCAGGCTGGTGATCGTCTCGTCGAACAGCCGGTTGAAGGCGGCACGGCTCGTCACCGATTTTTCGTGGAACAGCCGCTCGATATCGTCGGGGAGTTGGTAAGGCTTGTCCTTGCGGATATCTTCGAGCCAGGGGCGGTAATGGTCGAGCGGCGGGCGCGCCGCCAATTTGGCGATCACGTCATCGTCGAGCCGATTGAGCTCGAGCTGAAAGAACAACAATCCGGTCCAGGCCGCGTTCAGCTTTTCCTGTGTGTCGCTGTAGAATTTCACGCGCGCCGGATCGGACGTATCGCCGGAATAGACGAGGCTCGCATAAGAGCTCAGCTTGCCGGTGAGTTCGTCAAACGCCTCATAGCGGCGCACCGCATCGGTCAGAAGGTGCGATTGCGGATCGGCGAGGTCTTGCGCGGCGAGCGCGGCGAGCTTGCCGCGATAATCTTCCGCGAAGACCGTAGAGGTGCGTTCTGCCCGGGCGAGATCCTCGGTGAACTGCGGCGAGTCCATCCCCGCATAGAGATCGGCCAGCGACCATTCGGGCAGCGGGCCGAGCGCCGCGGCACCGACAGGCGCGCTCGAAGAGACGGCGGAATTGACAGGCGATTTCATGATTGAACCGTGCGGGAGGACGCTTAGTTGCGGGGGAAGGGCGCCAATCAATACTCCAGCCGCGCGGCAGGCGAAAGCTGGCTGCTGAGAATCCGCGCGGCGGCCGCCATCGAAGCTGCAAATGAAATTTTATTTCGCTCCCCTTCGGCGCATGGCCTCTCCAGCCATGCGGCCTTTTCGCGCGGACTTCGTACATATCTCGTCGTTGACGCCTGCCCGGCGAAAAAAAAAGGCCCTGAAACGGCGTTTTTACCGCCCCCGCACGGGCGGCATGGCCGATCTGTGCCGCAATAGGCCTCC
>JARLIV010000229.1 GCA_031291555.1 Methylovirgula sp.
GGCGAAGCCGCGCAGTGAAAATTGGATCGCGAGATTGCGTCCGGCAGCCTCGGTAAAGGTCAGCCGGCCCGTGTCGGCCTCGATCGCACGCCAGGTCCTCAACGCTTCGCCCGACATCGTTCCATCGGCAAAGCACCCCCCAGGGAAGCAGCGCTTCCAAACGAGCGGAATGCCCGGATCGCCGTCCTTGGCTTTGATCCCCGGCGCGACTGGAATGTAGATGTTGGCCGGGAAGATCGCGGTGATCCGCAATTGCTTCTTATCCGCGCCGAGCGGGTGAGCGACGCTGATACGGGCGATGGCGTTCTGCTGGTTCTGCGGGACGACTGATTCCGCGATCTCGCAGATCTTCTGGCCATTGGCGACATCCGCGCGGCGCTCGCACTGCAAGGTCCAGGCCCCAAAAGTTGCGGTGGTCGTCTCCGGCTGCGAACTGACCGGCGCCGGCTTTTTGTCATCCGCGAAGGCGGCGCCTGCGGCGAATTGCGCAAGCGCGAGGGAAATCAAAAGGGTTCTAATAGGACGCACGATAATACTCCCAAACTGGCGGTATGGCTTTAGGCGCGGCCCCGGGCCGGGTCAACATCAGCCCGCCGGGAAAATTTGCCACGCGGCCAGTCAATCCGCATCGTCGCTGGTGTCGGCCAAAAGCTCCCGCGCCAAGGCCCGCGTTATGGCGCTGCCGCGCGCCAGGGCGGTCTGGTCGAGGGCCTCGACAACGGCCCGGGCGACATCGAGCGAGCGATCGATGTGTAAGGCGATATAGTCCACGACCGGCGCATCCACGAGCAATTGACGATCGCGAAAGAGCTTATGCAGGACCGCGCGCAGCAATTCGTCATCCGGCGCCCCGAGTTCGACGACAGGCGCGAGCCGCAGACGCGAGAGAAGATCGGGCGTCGTCAACCCCCAGAGGTCTGGCGGCTGCCGCGCGGTCAAAAGCAGGCTTTGCTTTTCCTGCCGGGCGAGATTGAGGAGATGAAACAAAGGCGCCTCGGCACCGCCCAGCGCATCGGCATCATCGACCACCAAGGCCGGCTTTGCCGCCAAGGCAGTCAAGCCCGCCACATCGGTCTCGGCGAGGCGCGCGCCGGAAAAAATCTCTGCCCCTGCCCGCGCCGCCCAGATCGCCGCCAGATGGCTCTTGCCGCTCCCCGGCGCGCCGACGAGCAGCAGCACATTGCCCGGCCAATGCGGCCAGGCCTCGATCATCTGCAAGGCCGCAGCATTCGACCGCGAGACGAGGAAATCGTCGCGGGAAAAATGCGGCTCGAGCGGCAATTCGAGGCCGAGCTGCTGCCAGCGCGGGGGGCGCGGTCCGAGCGTCATCTCACTGCTCTTCCGGCGCCTTCACAGCCTTGGTCAGAATGAGCGCATGCGATTCCGGGAAGTTCGTATAGAGCTCGCTGCCGCGGTATTGATGAACCGCGAAACGCAGGATCACCCCGACAGCCGCGGCGACTGGCACGGCGATGATGAGGCCGGTGAAGCCAAGCAAACTGCCGAACGCGAGCAGTGCGAAGATCAGCCAGACGGGATGCAGGCCGACCTTGTCGCCGACAAGCTTCGGCGAAATGACATTGCCCTCGAGAAACTGGCCGACCAGAACTACCCCCACCGCCGAGGCAAATAATGTCCAATGCGGCCAGCCCTGCACGAGCGAGATGATCGCCGCGGCAACCAGCGCCGTCATCGAGCCGACATAGGGAATGAAGCTCAGGAAGCCCGCGGTTATGCCGATCAGCAGGCCGAAATTGACGCCGACGATCGAGAGTCCGAGGCCATACCAAAGACCGAGAAAGAGACAGACCAGCGATTGTCCGCGCAGAAAGCCCGACATAGTCGTGTCGATCTGATGCGCGAGCTGATGCACGATGCCGCGATAGCGCGGCGGGACGAGGCTGTCGACCGCCGCGATCATGCGGTGATAGTCGAGCAGCATGTAAAAGGCGACGACCGGCGTCACCACCAGCAGCGACACCAGGCTGATCAGCGCTGCGCCATGGCTGACGAGCGAGTTGAGCACGCCCGCGAACCACCCGGCCGCCTGGCCAGCAATATCGCCGAGACTCGCCTTGATGTCCGGCATGCTGGTGCCGCGCAATCCGAGCTTGCGCAGCAGCGGCGCGGCGAACTCCGTGTTGAGCTTGTTGGCCGCGCCGGCGATCAGGCCCTGCAATTTGTTGAGCAGTTCGGGCAGCGCCTGGAGGAAGGCCGCGAACTGGTGCGTCAGTACCGGCACAACGAGAACGAGACTGAGCGCGAGGACGACGACGAAGCCGAACAGAATGACGAGCGTGGCCGCAAGACGGTTGAGCCCAAGGCGCTGCAAATGCACGGCCAATGGATCGAGCAGATAGGCGATGACGAAAGCTGCGGCAAAGGGCAAGATCACCCCGTTGAACAGCCAGAGCAGCAGGATGAGGCAAGCCAGGGCCGCAAACCAGAAGACGATCTGCCACTCGATCCGCATGAGAACGACCTCACCGCGTCTTTAAGACTTGAGGCGATGCCTCACAGGCTCATGTGCCGCGCCCAGACCGCCAGATAGGCTGCCAGAGAGGTCAGCGTCAATGCCGCGACGGCAAGGGTGCAGATCAGGAATGCCGGCCCCAGGGTAAACTGGAACGCCTTGGCGCCAAGCACCGCCGCCGCAAAGCCGATCTGCGCCGTCGTGTTCGCCTTGGAAATCCACAGCGGGTGGATCGCCACCGGCTTATTCATCAGCCAGGAAATCATGAACGCGCCGATAATCATGACATCGCGCGCGACGACGAGGATCGTCAGCCACGACGGAACGGCAGCGAAGACCGCCAGCGCAACATAGATCGAGACAAGCAGCGCCTTGTCGGCAAGCGGATCGAGATAGGCGCCGAGTTCGGTCTGCAGGTTGAAGGTTTTGGCCAGCCAGCCGTCGATAGCGTCGGAAACGCCCGCGGCGATGAAAATCAAGCAGGCTTCCGGCCAGCGGCCAGCGGAAATCATCGCGATGATGACCGGCACGAGGCAGAGCCGCGCCAGCGTGATGAGATTAGGCAGGCTTGTATAGCTAGTCATGATCCTCCCGAGAGCGGGAGGTGATCCCGCCCTAACTTATTAGAATAGATCGCTTTACAAGTGGTCCGGCTGAATCGACCTGAGCGCGTCGCGATCTGGAACGCGACCGAGTCGCGATGGCGCAATCTAGCCCCGTTTGCAACGAATGGGCGAATGGCCCGCGGGCCGCCGGGCGGACGCTTGCCTTGTGCGGAGCGAAACGATAGGCCTTGGGTGTAGAGCGGGATGCGAAAAAGTGGGTACCGGCTTTTCGCGCAAATCCCGCTCTAACTGTGAGAACGATCGCGTTCCCTGCGCTTTGATCCAACCTCAACGCATCGCGATCCAGGGGCAGATATGGCGTCAAAAAAGCATTTGACCTATGCGGATGCCGGCGTCGACATCGATGCCGGCAATGCCATGGTCGAGAAGATTAAGCCGCTGGTCCGCGCGACGCGGCGGGCGGGGGCCGACGCGGAGATCGGCGGTTTCGGCGGCCTTTTCGATCTCAAGGCGGCGGGTTTCACCGATCCGATTCTCGTTGCGGCCAATGATGGCGTGGGCTCGAAGGTCAAGCTCGCGGTCGAGAGCAACATTCACCATACGATCGGCATCGATCTCGTCGCGATGTGCGTCAACGACCTCATCGTCCAGGGCGCCGAGCCCCTGTTCTTCCTCGATTATTATGCGACCGGCCATCTTGATGCCGACGTCGGGGCCGAGATCGTCGCCGGCATTGCGCAGGGATGCCGCGAGGCCGGCGCGGCGTTGATCGGCGGCGAAACCGCCGAAATGCCGGGCCTTTATGCCGGCCAGGATTATGATCTCGCCGGCTTTGCCGTCGGCGCCGCCGAGCGCGGGCGGCTGCTGCCGCGGCCGGACGTCACCTCCGGCGATATTGTCCTTGGGCTCAGTTCCTCCGGCCTGCATTCCAACGGGTTTTCGTTAGTGCGGCGGATCGTGACGGATGCCGCGCTGGCGCTCCGAGGCCCTGCCCCCTTCGCCTCGCAGATCTCGCTTGCCGAAGCCTTGCTGACGCCGACGCGGATTTATGTCCGCCAGATTCTTCAGGCGCTGCGCGCCGGCGCGCCGATCAAGGCGCTGGCGCATATCACCGGCGGCGGCTTTCCCGACAATCTGCCGCGCGTGCTGCCGCGAGGGCTCGGAATCCGGCTTGATCTCGCCGCCATTCCGGTGCCGCCGGTCTTCCGCTGGCTCGCTGCCGAGGGACCTGTCGCCGAGGCCGAGATGTTGCGCACCTTCAATTGCGGGATCGGCATGGCCGTGATCGCCGCGCCCGACGCGGCGGACGCCGTGGCCATGGCTTTGCGCGCGGCGGGCGAAGAGCCGGTGCGGATCGGCGAAGTCGTCGCGGCCGCAACCGGCCCGCGCGTAACCACGACTGGGCGGCTGGCGCTGTGAGTCGCCGGCGCGCTGCGATCTTCATTTCAGGTCGCGGCTCGAACATGCGCAGCCTCATCGAAGCGGCGCAGGCGCCGGATTATCCGGCCGAAATCGCCCTTGTCCTGTCCAACCGGCCGGAGGCCGAAGGGCTCGCCTTCGCCCGGGCGCTCGGCGTTCAGACGGCCGCGGTCGACCACAAGATTTACGCCGGCCGCGCGGAATTCGAGAAATCGGTGCAGGTTCTGCTGGATCTGCACCGGATCGAATTGATCTGCCTCGCCGGCTTCATGCGGCTGCTGACGCCGGGGTTCGTCCGCGCCTGGGAGGGCAGACTCCTCAACGTTCACCCTGCTCTACTGCCCGCCTATCGCGGTCTTCACACGCACGAGCGGGCGCTCGCCGATGGCGTCAAAATCCACGGCTGCACCGTGCATTTCGTCGTGCCGGAAATGGACGAAGGACCAATCATCGCCCAGGCCGCCGTCGCCGTGCTGGACGACGATACGCCGGACACGCTGGCCGCGCGGGTGCTGGCGCAGGAGCATGTCCTCTACCCGGCCGTGCTGGCCGAGGTCGCGCGCGGACATGTACATGTCGCCGGCAACAGAACGCGGCTCGACGCCGCGGTGCAGGAGTTTGCGCCGCTGCAGGTTCCCAGGATCAACCGCTAGCGCGATCCGGCTGAGAAATAAAAAAGCCGGAGAAGCAATCGCTTCTCCGGCTTTTCTGATTCTTCAAGTGAACAGATCAGAAGACGATCTGGGTGCGGCTGCCAATCCAGTCGATGGTGGCGCCGCGAGAATTCGGGCCGCCGTAATAGGCCGGCTGGTCGACCACATAATGCTCGTAATCGAGCATGAACTTCAGGTTGCCGTTCGGATACCAGTTGAGACCCGCACCGTAGGCCGTCTCCGTGCCGCCGCCATATGACGCGGCGGTGATAACTCCGGGCACCGTGTAATGGGCCAATTCGGTGGTGGTCAGGTTGGGATCATTGAGGTTGGTGGCGCTGAAGCGGCCAGCGACTTCGAGCGCACCCCAGCCGCTGCTGCCAAAGGCCAGCGGATGATCGGGGATCACACCCGTGTAAGCGCCTGACGCCGGGTTGTAACGGCGCTTGCCGCCGAAGGTGTAGCTGCCTTCCACATAGCCGCCGTTGAAGTTCAGCGTCGGTCCCGCGTGGCCACCGTTTAAATTGGCAAGCGTGGCGACCTGGGTCGCGACGGTGTAGTGATAATACTCGCCCTGGACAAAGAAGTTCTGCCAAGTCGCCGCCGCTTCGCCGCCGAACACCTGGCCGCCGCGCGCCGGGATATTGCCGGTCGCGAGGAAGGTCGACGGATCGACGCGCTCTTCGGGCCGGTCGCTCAGAGAAATCGCCGATTGGTTCGCCCCCACGCGCGGATCGAACAGGTTGGCATAGTCGAAGCC
>JARLIV010000230.1 GCA_031291555.1 Methylovirgula sp.
CGCCAGAAGCCCGGCAGATCGCGTGTGACCTGGACCGGCCGGTGCGCGGGCGACAACAATTCGAGCGTCAGCGGCACCCGGCCCTTGGCCAGCGCTGGATGATGATCGAGTCCGTAGAATTCCTGCACCCGCGCCGAGACAAGCGGCCCATTCTCCGCCGCGTAATCGACGGCGATGCGCGAGCCAGCCGGCGTTTCGAAATGCGTCGGCGCCTCGGCGTCGAGCCGCCTTTGCATGTCGTAAGGCAAAAGCGCCTGCAACGCAGCTTCGAGATCCGCCGAATTGATCTCGCCGAGGCTTGTCTTGCCGCCGAGGAAAGGGGCAAGCCAATCGGCCGCGCCGGCTCGCAAGGCCGCGTCCGACAGATCGGGCCAGGCGTCTTCTCCCTCGCTCGCGCGCAGAAAATTCACCCGATCGCGCCATTGCAGCAGAGCCTTGCTCCACGGCAGGCGCGCGAAGCTCGACGCGGCGATTCCCTCGGCCAATATTTTCGCGGCATCGGGATGGTCGGCTGCGCTCAGCGCCTGTTCGGCGAGGACGAGCGCCCCGAGCCGGCGCTGGCGCCGCGCGATGATCTTTTCGCGCGCAGGATCATATTGCACGTCTTCCCGCGTCACGATCTCCGGCCCAGCCACGGCCTCGATCACCGCGTGGGTGAGCGGCGCCGCGAGCAAAATGCGCGCGGAAGCCGCGCGGCCGGAGATTTCGCCGATCGCCAGATAGGCTTCGCGCGCGAGAACATCATGCGATTCGAGCGCGGCGGCGCGGCCGTTCGCCATCAGAAACTCGCCCGGCTTGCCGCGCGCCTTGGCGATGCGATCCGGAAACGCCGCGGCGAGATGGCGGCCGGCCTCTGACACACTGGCCTCGCCATCACCGCCGCCAACCTGCTTCAACAGACTGTTGACGAGCCTTCGTGAATCTTCGGCGCGCGGCGAACGCTCGCGGTGAAAACGCTCGATCCGGGTGACGAGATCAACGTCGTCGCCGCCAAGGTTGCGCTCAGTCAGCAGAACCGCGACTTCCGCCGCGAGCCGCGCCGCGCCGATCTCCTTCGCCGCGATAAGCATGCGGGCAAGACGCGGCGGCAGCGCGACGGCGCGCATATTGCGGCCCGTCTCGGTCAAGGCTCCAGTCGCGTCGATCGCTTCAAGCTCGGTCAGCAGCACGCGCGCCTCCTTGATCGCCGGCTCGGGCGGCGGATCGAGAAAGCGCAAGTCGCGCGCCGGGTCACGCGCGCCCCAGGCAATGCAATCGAGCAGAAAGCCGGACAAGTCCGAATTCAAAATCTCCGGCGCGGAAAAAGCTTCGAGCGCGCCGTTCGCCGCCTCCTGCCAGAGGCGATAGCAGATGCCGGGCTCCGTGCGCCCGGCGCGGCCGCGGCGCTGATCGGCGGCAGCGCGGGAGATGCGCACCGTTTCGAGCCGCGTCAGGCCGCGATCCGGCTCATAGCGCGGCACGCGGGCAAGGCCGCAATCGATCACGACACGCACGCCCTCGATCGTCAGCGAGGTTTCGGCGATCGAGGTCGCAAGCACGATCTTGCGCTTTCCCGCCGGCGTCGGCGCGATCGCCTTTTCCTGCGCGGCGCGATCGAGCGCGGCGTAGAGCGGCGCGATGTCAATCGCCGGGTCGCGGATCGTCTCTTGCAGCAGGGCAGCAAGCCGCGTGATCTCGCCCTGGCCGGGGAGGAAGACGAGGATCGAGCCTTTCTCTTCCGCTAGCGCCTTGCGCACCACGCGGGCCAAAGCCGGTTCGATCCGCTCCCGTGGGTCACGGCCGAGATAGATAGTTTCGACCGGAAAAGCGCGGCCCTCAGCCGCGATCACCGGCACATCCGGCCCAAGCAGGCGCGCGACCCGCGCGCCGTCGAGCGTCGCCGACATGACAAGAAGCCGCAAATCCGGCCGCAGATGCGCCTGGCCATCAAGCGCGAGCGCGAGGCCGAAATCGGCATCGAGCGAACGCTCGTGAAATTCGTCGAAGATGACGGTCACAACGCCATCGAGGCCGGGATCGTCCAGAATCATCCGGGCGAAAACGCCTTCCGTCACCACTTCGACACGGGTTTTTGCCGAGGTGCGCGACATCAGCCGCATCCGCAGGCCAATGGTTTCGCCAAGGCTCTCATTTAGCAATGCAGCCATGCGCTCAGCGGCGGCGCGCGCGGCCAGCCGGCGCGGCTCCAAGACGATAATTTTCTTGCCCCGTGCCCACTCCGCCTCGCGCAGCGCCAGCGGCACGATCGTCGTCTTACCGGCGCCGGGCGGGGCA
The DNA here is from genome assembly GCA_031291555.1 of Methylovirgula sp. GTDB lineage: Bacteria > Pseudomonadota > Alphaproteobacteria > Rhizobiales > Beijerinckiaceae > Methylovirgula. Next base: position 2,275 of record JARLIV010000230.1, read on the forward strand.
ACTAGAACGGCGGCCGCCTTGCCTTCGAACGCGGCGGAGAGCTGCGGCAGGACGGCGAAAATCGGGAGCTCGGCCTCGGGATTCTGCATCACACTGAATTGGCAGGAGAAGCGCCGCCCGGCAAGGCGGCGACGCTTCCGCGGGGCGTGAACCCATTTGCAACGTCTGTGAAGATATAAGGGCGCTAGCCGGGGCCACCCAATGATTCCGCTTCTCGTCGCCAAGGGAAAGCGCTATATGCCGCCGCCGACCGCGCTCAACCAACCGGTCGCTCCGCCGCTTGGCATCCAGCTTGCCCGTCTCGTGGCAATCGAATGCCGGCGTCCGGATTGAGGATTTCTTAAATTATGCCGACCGCGCAAGACAAGGCCGCTGATCCAGCCGCCTGCGGGCCAATCGTTCCTCCCAGTGGACATTCCGAAAAAAAAGCGAGCGTTGCGGCCCTGGCCCTGGGCTCGATCGGCGTCGTCTACGGCGACATCGGCACGAGCCCGCTCTACGCCTTGCGAGAATCGATCATCCACAGCGATAGGGCGACCGGGCTGACCGAGCACAACATCACGGGCACGGTTTCGCTTCTGCTTTGGGCGCTGTTTTTCATCGTCACCGCCAAATACGTGCTCTTTCTAATGCGGGCCGACAATAAGGGCGAAGGCGGCACGCTTTCGCTGATGGCGCTGGCGCAGTCATCCTTCGGGCGCCGGGCGGCGCCGATTTTCTTTCTGGGCGTCGCGGGCGCGGCGCTATTTTCCGGCGACGCGATCATCACCCCGGCGATTTCAGTGCTTTCGGCGCTCGAAGGCTTGCAGGTCGGCACCCCGGTTTTCAGCGGTTATGTGCTGCCGCTCACGGTCGTCGTGCTGATCTCCGTCTTCGCCGTCCAGCGGCACGGCACGGCGAAGGTCGCGACCTTCTTCGGCCCGGTCATGGCGATCTTCTTCATCATAATCGCCCTGCTCGGGGCGATTCACATCCCGGATGCACCCCGCGTCCTGCGCGCCTTCAATCCGTTGGTCGGCATCGGATTCCTTATCGATCATGGCTTCAGCGGCTTTCTCGTCCTCGGCTCGGTCTTCCTGGCGGTCACCGGCGCTGAAGCGCTCTATGCCGACATGGGCC
>JARLIV010000231.1 GCA_031291555.1 Methylovirgula sp.
GCTGTTCTCCTGGGCTTCGCGCGGCAGTGTGACGGATTATCTCTACGATCAAAACAGCGCCACCGCGGCGCGCGATCAACTCGCCCATACGATCCGCCTGCTCGCCGCAAGCAATGCGGAGAAGGTCAATATCCTCGCCCATTCGATGGGCAATTGGGTCTTCGTCGAGGCGATGCGGCAGATCAAGCTGGAAGGCGGCTTGAAGCGTCCTGACAAGATCGGCGTCGTGGTCCTCGCCGCGCCGGACATCGATATCGATGTCTTCAAGTCGGAACTGCGCGCTTTCGGCAAGCCGAAAAGGCCCTATTACATCGTGCTGTCGCGCGACGACAAAGCTCTGGCGCTATCGAAATTCCTGAGCGGCGGCCGTAGCCGGGTCGGCGCGCTCAAACACGACGATGATCTGGCGAAATTGGGCGCCGTCGTCATCGATCTGACGAACGTCAAAGGCGACGATCCGACCGGTCACAACAAATATGCGCAGCTTGCGGAAATTTCGCCGCAGCTTCGGCAGGTACTCCAGGACGGCATCGGCAAAACCCGCGTCGCTTCAAACGAAGAGACTGAGCAGCTCAAAAGCTCGTTCACCTCGATCGTCACCGTTCCCGTCAATATTTTGGGCAATTCGATCGCGATTGTCGCCGGCCGGTGAGTTGGCCGAACCGGAGCATAGAAGAGGTCGTGACTGCAGGGATTGGTGGTAGCGGAGGAGGGACTCGAACCCCCGACACAAGGATTATGATTCCTCTTAATGCCGTTGATTCTAAGGGCTTTTGTGCGTCTATGTCGCAGTCATGTTGCATAAATTCGGCGCGGAGCGGTTTGTAACGACCGGAATAGCCGTCAACCCAGAAGCGCTTTTTCAGCCGCCGCAAGCTCGGATCCGTCGTCGCTACGCGCGAACAAATGTCCATACACGTCCATCGTCATCACGATGCTTGAATGCCCAAGTCGCTCTTGAACGGCCTTTGGCGGCAACCCCAAGCCGCCATCTGCTTTTGAATTAATGCACCAGCTTGCATAGAAGTGCCGCAACGAATGAAGGCCGGTGTATTTCGCGTTTCCACCCTTATCGACGACCTTTGCGGCGACGAGCGCCGGTATCAGGCCGCGGTTGATAACGTTGGCGTGATTCTCGGGTGTTCCCGCGCCGGTCGGAAAGACAAGGTTGTGTTCGCCCTTGGGGCAGGCGAGCTTCCATTCCTTGAGGATGGCAACCAGTGACGGTGGCAACGGCACTGTGCGTTCGCCCGATTCGGACTTTGGCGCGCCGAACACCTTATATTGATCGATACGCTGGCGGACGTGAAGCTCGCCCTTCTTTAAGTCGACGTCGTGCCATGTCAGGCCGCGAAGCTCGGACGAGCGCAGGCCAGTGAATATTCCTGTCATAAGGATCGGCTTCCAACGGCCTTCTTGGGCCGCCACAATGGCCTTGATTTCAGCGGGCGTGGGAATGTCCTTCCCGACCTTGAGTTTGCCCTTCTGCCGCCTGTCTGCGCGGCGCTCGACGCCTTTCTTGCGGCGCGAGCGCAAGTCGCGAACAACGTTGCGAGCTACCAAGCCACGTTCCTGCGCGTCCGCAACGAGGCTGCCGAGGCTGGTGATTCCGAATCATTGCGGCTGAACGCGGCTCGCCGCTATTTTCGCCGGGCGCTGGATCGCCGTTGCGCAACTTGTCTTCGAATTCGCGAATCAGTGGCGCCGTTAGATCCGAGAGTTTCACACGCCCGAGATATGGCTTGATGTGGAATTTGATATGCGCGCGATAGGCATCAACTGTGCTGCGTTCAAGCCTTCTCTAAAATTGCGGCAAGCGAATCTATCTGCGAGTTATGCGAATCTTAAAGGGAAAAAATTTATCGTAGGGAGTCGGCTTATTGGAGATATGAGCGAGCGGCGGCAGAGCGTTTTCTATCTGAGTGATGAGAGCGCTTATCAAATTAGAATATTTGGCGGCGTAACTGGCAAGCAAGCGATTATGATCAACGAGCTTGCGGCGAATTCGAGTTAGCTCAGCATGGAGAATTAACGCGAGTGCATTGGCCGCTTTAGCTTCCCTTCGCTTTTCTAGGAAGAGCGATCCGAGCCATGTCAAGCCAGCAGCGAGGAATGCCGCGACTACTGGGAACAACGCATTGAAATTGGTCATCCTTTTCCTCGCAAAAGTAGATTGACCTCTATCGCCTCAATCATCGTCTCATCATCATCGCTCACGCCGGACCGATTAACCCGCGCCGATACGCGCCATTCCTGCAATGCTTCCTCGGCTGCCGGTCCTAATCTTGTAAACAGCGTAACTTTTTCTCGTTGACCTGCGCGGGGCGGCAAGCGAGGCTCAGTTGCTTGGCCGTAAGGGCTAAAAGCAAAGAGGGAGACGCAAAATGGGAATCGCAACGGCTTCCAAAACCAATAGTGGCAAAGGCGGACAGCATATCGATACTCAATTTCAAGGCACCGATTTCAGCCCACACGTCACAGTCAACCAAAACACCTTCGTTTGGGCGTCGGTAACCGAGATTGATCCACAAGGCGATCCTATATCGGGTGGCGCCCACGTGACAGTTCAACAAGTCACCCCAGCCAACAACGGCGTTGTGTTTGTCCGGACATGGGTAGACAACGTGCCGAACCCTATACGGTTTGAGCTTTCAGTGTTTGCTTTGACCTAGCCACGTATTACTAAATTTTGAATGCAAACATTGAGCTAACCTTGAGCCCCGTTCGGACTGATGCCCGAGCGGGGTTTCGTTTTAAAAGCGGGGTTTGCCTCAAAGCAACCCCGACTCAAGCGGCTCGATTGTCATCGCATCATCATCGCCGACGCCAGTGCGGTTTACCCGCCGATCTATCGGCCATTCGCGGCGTTCTCTGCAGCCGGTCCTAGCTCAGCCGCCGTCATATCGCCTGAAAGCCGGTCGGAATGACTTTTTTTTTGAGATTGGCTCGCGTTGCAAGCTGTTCATCGCACGGGTGATAGTTTGCGCGCGTGGATAACGAGACGGAGCAAACTTTCCAATGAAACGCGTGTTTTTATCGACCGCAGTAGCCGCAACTCTTGGTCTGGCCGCAAGTGCGTCAGAGGCCATGCCTGTTGCGCCTGCTAATTCGTCGGCACCGATTATACTCGCCGCAAATGGTTGCGGCCCAGGTTGGTATCGGGGTCCTGGTGGTGCCTGCCACCGGTTTGGTCACGGTCCCTACCCGGGAGGTTATTGGGGTCCGCGACCGGGCTGGCATCGCCACTGTTGGCGCGGGCCTTATGGCGCGCTTCATTGTAGGGCCTGGTGATCTCGGGACTTAAGCCGGCGATCGTTGCGGTGCTTGCGGCAAAGCGCTTTTGGTGCTGCTCGCCCTTACGGCGCACATCTTTGCGAAGTTCGTTGGTGGCGCACGATGCGCCACCAACGTAGCAACGAATAATTTCCGTCGTCGAGCTGACATTGTATCTCGGCCCGCAGATTGCGCGGCGCGCCGATCACGCTCAGGAAGGCGTGAACCTCGGACCATGAATATTTCTGGTTGAAGCGGCCGCACATGATTCAAAAAGGCCACAGGCTGTGTTTGTGGGGACATTTGGCGTCCAGTAACTTCGCCTCGTCAGTGTCTTTGAAGGTCATTCCCGACGTTGGGTTTTTGCCGACCACGATTGTGGCGACCTCTGTCCATGATCCGTCGCTATTGTGCTTCCACGCATCACACGGAACCTTGTTGAGGTCTTGAGGCCAGTTTTGAATGGTGTAAGTGGCAGCGGAAGCCGCGCTAATTGATCCGATAAGAATTAGGGCGGCTACACCCGACCTCATGGCTGCCTCCGAGGTTGTCCGGCTACTTTCCAAATCGACTCGACTCTTATCCAAAGGCATGGCATTTTCACCCGGGAACATAGGGTGAACACGCGAGCGGAAAAATGCAAGCGCAATCGGCACACCCGCCTTCTGCGAACGACGACTCTTTCCTTGAGGAGGGCGTCGACGAAATCATTGCCGAGCACGGCGGCGACGCACGAGCGGCTATTCGGGCCTTGCTTGAAGCAGTGTCGTACCTTGAGAAGGCGCGCGACCGAGCGCTGGTGCTCGTTTCGTATGGCTATGCGCGAGGGAAGGTCGAATGACAGGCATAGCGAACGGGAACGCCAAAGCCTTCTGGGTCGATGTGGAAGTCGACGCCAACGGCAGCAGGGCCGTCCTGATGGTCAAGACGGATTTGGAGTTAGATCAGAAAGAAGACGGTTACGACGCAGCTAAAGTGAAGGCGTTAATCGAGGATATCGGTCGCCATCTTGCGGACAATCCCTATCTGAGCTCCGCGCGGCTAGTGAGAGATTTTGGCCATTAGACGGTGCCGCTCATCGAGAAGTTCGGCCCTGACGCTACGCTAGGCGAGATTGTGCGCCACATGCGATGCCGCAGATGCCGATCAAGAGAAGCCAGGGTGCTCGTTCGGCTTCGCGGCGTGCGCGGCTTTAGGGCGTGGCGCCCCGTAGTGCCGAGCGGCGGAAGGTAGCGGTGCTACCCGCGAGCGACGACGATCAAGGATGCGTCAAGGCCGCGCGGGTAGCTTAGTCGGATCATCCTTTAGACACCGCGCCCACGAACAAGCCGCCAAAGGGCGATGAGGATGCAGGCGCCAATGAATCCTGCGATCAGATAACCGAGCCAGCCACCCAGGCCGATGCCAAACAGCCCAAGCAACCAACTAGCCACCGCAGCGCCGATGATGCCAAGAATAATGTTCACGATAATGCCGGTGCCGGATCCCATAAACATTTCGGCAAACCAACCCGCCAGGCCACCGACGATAATCGCTCCGATCCAGCCAATCTGCGCGTCATGCATTGCACGCTCCTTTAGTTAGGACGATTTGTGATGCACCATCGCATATCCCACCAAGGCAAGATGTGCGCGAAATGACTTTTTATGAATCAGGGCATCACGCGCGCAGCGGCGCGGAGCCACCATCCGCGCCGCTAGTAGCAATTACGCCGCGCGCCAGTGCCCCGGCGTTTTCTTATCGTTCTCGTGCCGGACGCGGGCGACGAGGGGGTGATGGCCTTCCTTCTTCGCCCATTCGATCGCTTCATGCTGGGTCTTGGACGTAAAGAGGACGTGATCGGCATGATCTTCGACGACATAATCCTCGATGTGGCTGCCTTCCTTGTGGCCCTTTGGCTGAGGTTCTACATAGACATTCGGCATGGCTGATCTCCCCTAGTGCTTTACGCGACCCAAGAGATACCGCGAATCTAAATGTCTGTCTTCTGTGTCTAGTGAGGTTGCAGAAACGTGGCGGCCTGTGGTGCCGAGCGGGGGAAGGTGGGTTTGGCAACAAGATCGATAAATGTATGCGATCTGGACGGATCGAACGCAGCCTTTAGCGTCGGTCAATTGGCTCATTCGACGGGAACGCCGGGGCCGTGTCAAATATCGGCAATCATCAGAAGGTGCCTGATCGAGCTATCCGTAGGTCTTTACCACTTTTTCAATGGCTGACGCCGCCTTTTGAATATCCGCTGGCACCATAGCCGGCGTCACCTCGATGCTCGCGTTCAACGCTAAGAACCAGGGTTCGGCAATTCCCGGAATTTCCGATGTATCCTTCATATCGATGATCAGGAGTCCGGTGCGCCGACCACCTTCGGCGATGAAGTAAGCGGCTTCCGGCTTTTGTTGTTGGAGAATCTCTTGGATAACCTTGAGACCGTCCTTCTTTATGGCCGCATTCCCCGTCTCGACCGGAATCGAAACCTTGAACAAAAAACGCATGACCTTATCCTCCCTTAGAGCCGTGACGTTCACATTCCTTCAAATGGATGACGGATTCACTTTTTCTCGCGATGCTTAGTCCTCACGTTCGGCTAACCGCCATTCGTGAGTTCCGCATGGTAGCCTATTTTTTCGTCTACCCGAGCCTCGTCCGCTTGTTTTTTAGATTCGTTACGACATTGGCTTTGCGGGCGCGTTCCAGCCGCTGCATGCCGCCCTTGGGCGTCTGAGCCGGCGCGACGCTCGTGTTGGCAAGGTCGGCTTCCAGCGCCGTGATTTGCCGTGTCAAACCGGCTGGGGTTTCTGGCTTTTTGAGCCGCACGCCAGCGCTGCCGTTTGCGTTTGGGGATATCTGCGGGTATTTGGCGGCGATGGCGAAAATCACCCTGGTTTTGATAATCTTGGCCACCACGGTCGTCGTGCCGGCCCAAGCCGCTGAGGACAACTTCGTCCCTCGGCTTATCATGGCCAGACATGACTACCTTCAGGCAGTTGAAGTCTGTCTTCGCCGGGTTATCGCTACCTCGCCGGCCGTGGGCGTTAGGTCCGAACATATTGCAAAGGCCGCAATCAAGACATGTCGCGAGAAGGACTCTGCCGTTCGGGCGGCGAGAAAGCGCGTGTATGGATTCCCGAGTGTGGACAATTTCATGGCTGGCGTTGATGACGCGATATTTGCGTTCGGCGTGAATCTAGCGGACGCCCACATCGCAAGCTCGGGACGACCTAAGTAGGCGCCTTCAACGCGACGCCCGGCCCAGTCGCCGAGTCGCCCGCTTCGAGAAACCGCACGCCCGCCTTTTCGAGCGTCCTCTTGATTGCCATCGCCGTTGCTAGGCACAGGCGTTGCAACACGTTGCAGCATGAATTTGGGGCTGATTTCCGGCTAAGTCGTTGATTTCGCTTGGTAGCGGAGGAGGGACTCGAACCCCCGACACAAGGATTATGATTCCTCTGCTCTAGCCGGCTGAGCTACTCCGCCCCATTGCTCTGGGCGATTTTCGCGCGGCAGCCCGGAAAAGAAAAGGGCGGCGCGGCGGCCTGCGGTATAGGCCGTCGCTCTCGGCAAAGTCAAGCCGCGCCACACGCCGGGATTGTCGCGCGTTAATGTCCAGCCCCGGTCACCGGGATGATCCAAGGGATGACGAACTGCTGGATAGCGACCAGCAGGCCGAGCACGATCGTCAAGACGATACTGTGCCAGAAAGTGCGGGCGAAGACCACGCCCTCTTGGCCCTTCAGCTTCGTGACGGCGACGCCGGTCGCGATATTCTGCGGCGAAACCATCTTGCCGATCACGCCGCCGGACGAATTGGTCGCCGCGAACAGGATCGGGTTGAGGTTGAGTTGCCGTGCCGCGACCACCTGAAGATTGCCGAAGAGCGCGTTGCCTGACGTGTCGCTGCCGGAGAGCAGCACGGCGATCCAGCCGAGGAATGGCGAGAGCAGCACGAAGAGCCCGCCGGTCGAGGCGACAGCCTTGCCGAGCGTATAGGCCATGCCGGAATAATTCATCAGATAGGCGAGGCCGAGAATGAGCATCACCGTGACAACGGCGATCCAGGCCTGGCGGATCGTATGTCCGATGCAGGCGAAGAAATTCCTAACCGGCAGGCCGATGACGAGAGCCGTGATGATCGCCGCGACGAGGATCGCGGTGCCGGTCGCGAGCGGCTGGAAGGTCCAGATGGCCGCATAGGGCTTGTTGTTGTAGAGCGTGATCGAGATCGCCTTGTCGAGGCCCGGCCAATGGATCGCGTGCTGCCCGACCGTCGCGACGGCGTAACGCGTCCAGACGATCACCACCGCCGAGACGATGATCCAGGGAATCCAGCCCTGCCAGGGGGCGACGGGCTTTGCCGTCGTCGCTTCCTTCTCGGCGGTGTCCGAAATCGCGAATTCCGGGTCTTTCGCAGGGTGCCAGACCTGCAGGAAGAGCAGGGTACAGGCAAGCGAGCCGAGCGCCGAAAAGACGTCCGTCAGCGCATAATCGAGGTAGTTGGACGAAATGAATTGCGAGACCGCGAAGCTGGCGCCCGCGACCAGGAGCAGCGGCCACAGAGCTTTCAATGAGCGCAAGCCGCCATAGAGCGCGATGACATAGAACGGCAGCAGCAGCGCGATCACCGGCAATTGTCGTCCGACCATTGCGCCGAGCGTATGGGCAGGAAGGCCGGTGACGGCACCAAGCACGGTGATTGGCACGCCGAGTGCGCCGAAAGCAACCGGCGCGGTATTGAAGATCAAAACGAAGACGAGTGCCTCCAGCGCCGGAAACCCGACGAGGATCAGCAGGGAACTGGTGATCGCGACCGGCGTGCCGAAGCCGGAAATGCCTTCAAGCAGGGCGCCGAAGCAGAAACCGATCACGAGGAGCACAACGCGCCGGTCGTTCGGAACGTGATTGATGAGCCAGGCGCGGAAGGCGTCGAAGCGGCCAGATTCAACAGCGATGTTGTAGAGCAGCAGCGCGTTGAGCACGATCCACATCACCGGCCACAGGGCGAAGACAGCGCCGGCGAGGACTGAATTGAAGGCGAGCCCCACGGGCATCTGCCAAATCGCGATCGCGATAATCAGGCCGACGGCAAGACCGGCCAAAGCCGCCTGCCATCCCGGCCGGCGCAATACGCCGAGCAGCAGAAGGACCGCCAGAACGGGCAAGATCGCTGCCACGAATGACAGGCCGAGATTGCCCGCAACGGGGGCGAGGAGTTGATGGAACACCGTTTTCCTCCCGAACGAACAATTCTTTGTTCTAAACGCTGTACTTCGAGAGTAAGCGCCTTTCGCAATACTTCTCAAGTTTTCAAGGTGTGTCGTATCGGGGAAAGTGCGCGGAGACGTTGCGCGCGCTCAACGTTTGATAATGCGAACCAAGGTGAAAAAGCCGAAGGGCGGCAGCGCGCGGCGTTCGACGAGGCGCAGATCGGCATGCCCGGCGAGCCAGTCCGCCAAGATGCGCCAGGGAAACTCCGGCCGCCAGCCGAGCGCGGCGCTGCGTTCGGCGAGTTTGGCTTCCACCCAGGCGAGCGGGCCGCCTGTCGCACCGATATGATTGACAAGGACGATCTCGCCGCCGGGCTTCAGCACGCGCACCCATTCGTCGAGGCTCGCCTCCGGACGCGGCAGTACGGTCAGCACATAGGGGGCGACAATGACGTCGAAGGTCGCATCCGCGAAGGCAAGGCGGCAGGCATCCATCGCCGAGAGACCGGCAACGTGGTGCAACGCGCCGGTCGTGATACGCCTTGCGGCGCGCCGTAGCATCGGCTCGGAAAGGTCGATGCCGACGATCCGGCACGACGGGTCGAACATGGGCAATTCGAGGCCGGTTCCGACGCCGACATCGAGCACCAATGCGCCTTTATGCCGGCTCGCGACGGCAGCAGCGACTTTGCGGCCGGGCCGCATGGCTTCGGAAAAGGCGAGGTCGTAAACCGGCGCCCAGCGCGCATAGGCTTGGGCGACGGCGGAATTGTCGAGCGCCCGGACGCGCTTGAGGTGCGGCATCGCCGCCTTGCGCCGCCGTCCTGGATATTCGGACGCCTGGCGTTCAGATAGGTGGTGACTTCCCCCGCGCTCGCTCATCATCCGCCAGCGGCGGCGAGCGTCGCGCCTCGCAGGATCGCCGTGTCGGTCGCGGCGTCAGATTGGGTCGCGCAAATGAAGCCGCCACCGAGGACGCGCGCATCGGGGCGATCGCTGTCGTAAAGCACGCAGGCCTGGCCCGGCGAGACACCGTCCTCGCTGATGGCGAAGGCGACGCTCGCGTCGCCATCTTCAACGTTGAGGAAGCCCGCGACCGGCGCCTTGGTCGAGCGCACGCGCACGAAAACGTCCCGGCCGGCGGGCGCGATATCGGCCAGAGTGCCGTCGCCGATCCAGTTGATCTCGCGCAATCGCACGCGCCGTGTCGCCAGCGCCTCGCGGGGCCCGACGATCACCTGCGCATGGGCGGCATCGATCCGCACGACATAAAGCGGCTGTGCGCTGCCCGCTTCATTGTAGCTGATGCCAAGGCCGCGTCGCTGACCGACAGTATAATTGATGATCCCGGCATGATGCCCCAGCACCCGCCCGTCGACATGGACGATCTCGCCCGGCCGCGCCGCGTCGGGCCGTAATTGCTCAATGAAGCTGCTGTATTTGCCGGAATGGACGAAGCAGATGTCCTGGCTGTCAGGCTTGTCGGCGACCAGCAGCCCGTGCCGGCGCGCGATGGCGCGCACCTCCGACTTCTGCATGTCGCCAAGCGGGAAGCGCAGGCGTTCGAGTTGCTCGCGCGTCGTCGCGAACAGAAAATAGCTCTGGTCGCGGTTCGTGTCCGCCGCACGGAAAAGCGCCCGGCCGCCCGCGCCCTCCGGCCGGGAGGCGATATAATGGCCGGTCGCGAGAATATCGGCGCCGAGATCCTTCGCCGTGTCGAGAAAATCGGCGAATTTGATGTCGCTGTTGCAGGCGATGCAAGGAACGGGTGTCTCGCCCTCGGCATAGCTCTGGGCGAAGCGTTCGATCACCTTCTCCCGGAACCGCTGCTCATAATCGAGCACATAATGCGGGATATCGAGCCGCGCCGCCACCTGGCGCGCGTCATAAATGTCCTGACCGGCGCAGCAGGCGCCCTTGCGATGCTCGGCGGCGCCGTGATCGTAGAGCTGCAAGGTGATGCCGATGACATCGTAGCCCTGCTCCTTCAGCAGCGCCGCGACGACGGAGGAATCGACACCACCGGACATCGCGACCACAACCCGCGTGTCGGCGGGGGCCTTCGGCAAATCGAGGCTATTTCGATTCTCTAGGCTCATCGAACGGAGACCGACGGTTCAGCAAAGCTTGGGCGGCCTCGGCCGTCCCTTTTATCTCTATATAGGCGCCGGCCGGCTTCTCGGCACTCCATTGTTTTGCCCCAAATTGGGCAATGGCGACGCTCCGCATCTAAATCATTCCGCTCGTGGCTTTGCAATGCGCGTTTGGCCGACGTCTGGCTTGACCGTGGCCGATGCGAGACACAGGCGCCAGTTAAGAATTCGAAAAGAAACCGTTCCAAGAAGATACAGCTTAGTCAAGGGCTGATGACTTCATTCATAGAAATTATACTAATTTATATGGCGCTCATTAGACTAAACATATGTGTGGCGCTTAGCCGAATCTTAAGTTCGATTTTCTAGTCTCGCTCGGTAACGTTCAGTCAGTGTGTGAGTTTTCGATATGGTCGAGTTGAGCCGCCCGAGGGTGAAATATGTCATCGGGCCAGACGGGAGCCCCCTCACAGTGGCAGATCTTCCGCCGGTCACGACCAAGCGCTGGGTAATCCGGCGCAAGGCTGAAGTCGTCGCCGCCGTACGCGGCGGCCTCATTTCGCTCGAAGAAGCGTGCAACCGCTATACGCTGACGGTCGACGAATTTCTGTCCTGGCAGATGTCGATCGACCAATATGGTCTGGCGGGGCTGCGCACCACCCGCATCCAGCAATATCGCATGTAATCTGCGCGCCGGGCTCGCCCGGCGCTGCGCTCACGAATCGGCCGGGCTCGCAGGCAGTCCGGCCACTTTGGGCGCGCTCTCCTTCCGCCGCTCGATTTCCGTTCCCAAAGCGGGGTTGCCATCGGCCGGGTGGGGGTGCAGCGCCTGTTCGAGCCGGCGGCGCTCGAAGAAGATGACGACGAAAGTCGCAAAGACCAGCGGCAGAACCAGGTAAAGCAGCCGGAAGACGAGCAGGGCGGTAAGCACCTTGTCATGCGGCACGGCTGGCATGGCCTTGATGAACAGAAGCTCGAAGACGCCGAGGCCACCCGGCGATTCCGACGCGAGCGCGACGGAAAACGAGGCGATGAAGACGCCCAGAACGACGAGATAGCCGGGATTGGCCTGCTGCGGCAGGGCGAAATAGATAATGCCGGCGCAGCCGAGAAGCTCGGTCGAAGAGGCGGCGAGCTGGCGCAGCGCAATGCCCAGATGCGGATATTCGATTCGCAACCGGCCGATCACCAGCGGTTTGAGCCGCAGCGCCGACCCCACGACATAAGCGGCGACCAGCCCCAGGCAGACAAATCCAATCACGCGCGCGGTTGCCGGATCGGTGAAGACGTGCGGCAGGAATCGGCCGAGCCGGCGCAGCAGGGCCGGGTCCGTCACCAGCACGATCCCGCCGAGCAAGAGAACACCGAGGCCGAAGGTCAGCGAGCAGATGCCGACGAGAAGGGCGACCTGTGCGGCCGAAAGCCCTTTGGTCGAATAGGCGCGGTAACGCACCATGGCGCCCGAAAAAACCGAGGCGCCAACGTTATGGGCGAGCGCATAGGTCGTGAACGAGCACAGGCCGATGAAAAGCCAGGAAATATGCCTCACACGGAGGTGTAGCAACGCGATCTGATCATACCAGGCAAGGGCAGCGTAGGCGACGAGGGTTGAAAATATCGCCAAGCAATATTGCTGCGGCGGAATGGTCCTGAGGTCGGCAAGCACCTTGGGGCCAACGGCCTCGCCGCGAAGCTGCTGATGCAGAAGCCATACGGAGACGGCCAAGGCGACCAGGCCGAGCGCCGGCCAGACGAATTCCATGAGCCGCTTCATGTTTCTCCCGCGATGCCGCCGTGCCAGGGATCGATAGCTGACGGCGATGTCGCCTCTGCCGGGCCTCGCTCCTGCCGGTGCAGACCCGAAAGCGCCGCGCAATGCAAGCGCTCATTTCACCGCAGAAGCGGCAATTTGACGGCAAGTCCCATGCCCGGCCGCATTCGCGGCGGGAACCGGGGTGGCCGACAATCCGCTGGGGAGATTTAGGCGCGCGCGGCGCGCAGGTCAAAATCGCTTATCGCCGCCCCGCGCTCCGCCGGCTCATGGCTGCGCTCTGCGGCCTTTTCCCGCCCTTCGAGGCTCGTCATCTTGCTCAAATCGGCGACGGCCTCGTCGAGGAGGGCCTTGGCCTCCTCCAGCTGATCTCGCAATTCGCCGCTCGAGCGCAGGAGATTGTCGCGCCGCGTCCGCGCGGCCCGGGCATAGGTCGGATAGGCGAAATGGGACGGGTCGGAAATGCCGGCCCGTTGTTCCTCCAGCGCGATTTCGCGGTCGAGGTCGGCGGCCATCCGGGCGAATTCGCCGATCATGGCCTCGATTTGCGCCAGCCGGCGGCGGCGTTCTTCAACGTGGAAGCGTTTCAGACGGATAAGTGTATCCCGCGACTTCATAACTTGCTGACTCCGAAACGCAGGCAGGTCCGTGTTTAGTCAATTTTTCTTCGAGACGATGGTGAATGTGACCCATTAAAGTTGCTGCTTTCTTACCCAGGGGTCGGCAGCGCTGGCGGTTGGCCGATGATCGGGTATATTTTCCACAGTGCCTGATTCGAATGGGTGGGGGGCTGCGTCTGGAATGATTTTGTTAACCAATGCCCGTTAACTTTAAAAAAGTGGTTCGGCCGGGTCATTTTTGCTGACCCCTGCTTCGCGAGTGGCCTATGGGCACTCGCTTTGCAAGCCGACTGGCAAGGGGAAGGCTGAGGGCTCCAAATGCGCGTGCTCCTGATTGAAGATGACAGCGCCACCGCGCAGAGCATCGAATTGATGCTCAAATCCGAGAATTTCAACGTCTACACGACGGATCTCGGTGAAGAAGGCATCGATCTCGGCAAGCTCTACGACTACGACATCATCCTTCTCGACATCAATCTTCCCGACATGTCCGGCTATGAAGTGCTGCGGACGTTGCGGGTCGCCAAGGTCAAGACGCCCATTCTCATCCTCTCGGGTCTCGCCGGCATCGAGGACAAGGTGAAGGGTCTCGGCTTCGGTGCCGACGATTATCTGACCAAGCCCTTCCACAAGGACGAACTGGTCGCCCGCATCCACGCGATCGTCCGCCGCTCCAAGGGCCATGCCCAATCGGTGATCTCGACCGGCGACTTGATCGTCAATCTCGACCAGAAGACGGTGGAAGTGGCGGGCAACCGGGTCCACCTCACCGGCAAAGAATATCAGATGCTGGAACTGCTTTCGCTGCGCAAGGGAACGACGCTGACGAAGGAAATGTTCCTCAATCACCTTTATGGCGGCATGGACGAGCCGGAACTGAAAATCATCGACGTCTTCATCTGCAAGCTGCGTAAGAAACTCGCCAATGCCAGCCGCGGCCGCAATTATATCGAGACAGTGTGGGGCCGCGGTTATGTCTTGCGCGAGCCTTCCGAGGATGAAGAGCTGATCCCCGCGTAATCGACCGCGCGACTCGTGCTTATCAAAAACCCCGCTCGGTGAGCGGGGTTTTTCATTTTCAGTTTGCGACGAGTGCGAGGCGCTGCGGCGGCTTCGGCGCTGCCGCGCGTAAAATGCTGATCGATCTGTGCTCGGGGTGCGGCACCATGGTGTCGGTCAAACCGATCACGGTCTCCGCCGCGCCCATGATGAAGAAACCGTCTGGAGCGAGGATTTTGGCCATCCGGTCCAAGACGTCTTTCTTGGTCGGCACGTCGAAATAGATCAGCACGTTGCGGCAGAAAATGACGTCGAAGCGGCCAAGCGAGGCATAGTCGGAAAGGAGATTGAACTCCATGAAACGGATGCGCGATTGCAGATGTTCGTTGATGCGCCAGCGCTCCCCCTCTTGGCGGAAATAGCGCAGCAGTTGCGCGATCGGCAGGCCGCGTTGGACTTCGAATTGCGTGTAGACGCCTTGCCGCGCCGTGTTGACAACGCTGCGGGAGAGATCGGTGGCGAGGATTTCGACGCTCCAGCCCGCCAGGCGATGCGCCTCCTCGTCAAGCGTCATAGCGAGCGAATAGGGTTCCTGCCCCGACGAGCAGGCAGCGCACCAGATACGGATTTTCCGGCTGTCCTGCCGCGCTTGCAAAAGATGCGGGAGGATGATCTTGCGAAAATTGTCGAACGGCACGCGATCACGAAAAAAGAAGGTTTCGTTGGTCGTCATGGCTTCGACGACCTCTCGCTCCAGATCTTCGTGCGAGCCGGAGAGCAGCAACTTGACGAGTCCGCCAAGGCCGGCAACGCCGAGTTGCTGAACCAGAGGCTGCAAGCGGCTTTCGGCGAGATAAGCCTTCTCGGCATCGAGGGCCAAGCCGGAGCGCCGATTGAGCAATTGGCGCAGCACGTCGAAGTCTGAATTCATGGTCGTTTTTCCCGAAGCTGCGACAGGCGCACCAAGCGGCAGACCCAGGCGCCGATTTCTTTCAATGGAAGAACCGCCAGGGCGAGCCCCTCGCTCGCGACGAGGCGTGGCATGCCCCATACGGCGGAGGAGGCCTCATCCTGCGCGACGACCGTGCCTTTGGCGGCGACGATCTCCCGCGTGCCGGTGAGGCCGTCGCTGCCCATGCCGGTCAGAACGATGGCGAGGACGCCGGCGCCGAAAGCTTTTGCCGCGGTGCGGAAGAGAACGTCGACAGACGGGCGGCAGAAATTCTCCGGCGGGGTGTCGAGGAGGCGGATAATGGCTATCTCATCCTTGCGGGCGACGCTGATGTGACGGTCGCCGGGCGAAAGATAGACGTGGCC